>JAHHJQ010000307.1 GCA_018680005.1 Bacteroidia bacterium
CCACTACACTGCCCCATCACAGGCTGCGAAAACAACAGCATGCCCAGTAACAGTCCGGGGATTAACAGTAATTTATAAATAGAGCGGGGTAAATAATTTTGAATTTTGTAGTTAGCTTTTTGCATAAGGCAATTAATTTGTAGGGATAGGTCATTGCAACTTATCCTGATTTAAAAAATGTAAGGAATAACGCTGATCTCTAAAATTGATTAGCACAGGTCTGAACGGAAGTGCCTATCTGTGATATGGCTTTATGGGACGTTGTAGAGCCTGTTGCAAATGAAAATATCTGTCGATAGATCAATCAGACAGATAGAAAGGAAAAGTGCTTCATATGAGTATCGGTTTTTATGGGTATTCTCGGTTCTTTAAACACTTACATTAAATATAATAATAATGCTTGAACAATGTCAATACGTGGAATTTAAATTTTAAAACAGAGTAAGTTATTTAACACAGTTTCAAAATTTGCATAGCCTTACGGGAAAGAAGTAATAGGAGAATTAGAAATTTGAAGTTACTGATGCAGTACTTCCAGATAGGCATCCCTTATCTTTTCAATATTCTTTTCAAGGTTCCTTTTGTTCCACCCCTTAGTAGGGATAGGCTCCAATACTTCCACTTCTACGACTGATGGTCGGAATAATTTAGCTCCTTTTGGCATAGCATCATGAGCATTAAGGATAACTACGGGAACGATTGGAACTCCTGCAGTCATTGCAAGATGAAAGCCTCCTTTTTTGAATTCACCAAGCTTGTAGTCTTTACTACGTGTACCTTCAGGGGCGATGACGATTGACGTTCCCGTTTTGAGACCTTCAATTGCCGGCCGCATGGCTTCAATGGCTTTCTTACGATTTTTTCGATCTATGAATATTGCCCCGGACAACTTGAACAACGGACCAATCGGGGTCTTTTCCAATTCTTTTTTAGCTATACCGACTGCGTCATGTCTTAAGATCTTGGCCATTATGAAGAAATCAGCAGAGCTTTGATGATTAAAGATGAAGACTGCAGGTCTTTTTGATTCCAGGTTTTTCTCTCCTTTGACCACGAGTTTGATTCCAGCCATAGCACAGCCTAAATCACCGATAAGCGACATGGCACTATTGACACCTTCTCGAGTAGAGCCACTCATGAATCCTGAAGCAACACCGCCAAGAATCGCCGGTACAAGACTTCCTACAACCAATCCTGTGTTAACTACATTCGAAAATCCGGTCTTTTTGGCTTCGTCAAACCGATGAATTTCCCAGTCTCTTTGGAATGAAACAGCTGTCAATTCCCGATCAGGATTAATAGGCCTAGGATTACCAACCATGTCCAGGAGCGGTAGGTCTGTCATACTATCGGTATAAAAGAAGCTTTTTGCCAAATCAATGTTGTTTTCTTTAGCATATGCTTTGGCCTGGATAGCTTTTCCCTTGCCCCAACAAGCAGGTTCTATGATCTCCCCGGTGAATTTACCTTTGACTACCTCCATTCTGGTGCACATGATGTCCTGGATATCCAGGTCACGTGCGATCGGATAGACCTGGTATGGGGTAGCTGCTGAAACGATAGACACCTTATGACCTTTTGCCAGATGTGCTGCAACAAGCGCTCTCGACTCAGGATAGATGGCATCTGCGAGATACTTTAGGTAGACCTCTTCACCTACTTCAAAAAAGACTTTTTCATCTACGCCCTTGACACCTTGGGCTGCGATGGCAGCCAAGCCTGCAAAGTTTTTATTTCCAGTAGCATATACCAGCACTCCTGAGAACTGCGATATGATTTCCTCCCGGGTCATTTTTCCGCTTAGCAATCTTGCCTGAAAGAATTCCTTAGCAGAAAAGCCTTTAATCAACGTGCGGTCCAGATCAAAAAATGCAGCAATGTGTGATCCGGATTCTCCTTCTATAACAGCGGCAGTAACGCCTGCTGTCCGTGATCCGGGCACGATATTTCTCTCCAATGGGATAACTCCATTGACAGGTTTAGGACGGTTGATAATGAATTTTTGAAGCAATCGGATCCGATCCCCAAGATCATCCAATTGATGCGACAGGCTAAGGATTTCCTTTTCTTTATTGTTAGCTGCGGTAGGTATCAATTTTCGATAATTGACCAGGCGAATTCCATTTTGTAAGAAAGGCTTGCTCACAGAGTCCAGTCTTTGGATCAAACCCTGCCAATTCATTTCTTCACCAAGAAAGAGACATTGATTCAAAAGTGATGCGTCAGTGTATTCTTCATACGGATCCCTTTCCTGTACTGCTTTAACCACTACGCGATAGGCTTCTATATAAGGGAACAGGACAACCTGGGAAATAAGTATGCTTTGTTCTTTGAGCAATTCAAGAACATCTTTCTTACTTCCTTCCAGCTTGGTTCTCCATTCGGGATTAAGTATGTCCAGGTCGTTCTCTATCTCGTCGCTGAATCTTGCCTTTTTTGAGTAAAAGAATTCAAATTTGAACAACTCCCGTAAGGCCATGACCTCTTCCCAGAATGCTTTATATCGATCTTTCCTTTTATCAGCAACTTTGATCAACGCGAGTTCAATAAAGGCCCGATGATAAAAGTGGTGGACCGCCATATTGGCGTAATAGGTAACGGGCAAATAGTTTTCTGCAATGACAGCATATTTGGCTTTGATACCTTCTCCGACCTGTCGCAATAGCTTGGCCTTGATCAACAAATTGAGGCCCCTTTGAACCGAGAGATTGACAGGTGTACCACGATCAATCAGGGCATCTGACTTGTGGCTTTCTATCAGCGTCATTAGCTGGATGACGTCCTCTTCTATTTGATGCTTTGTTGCAGAGAATTTGCTGAGCAATGTACTGCAGATCAAAGAGGTGGTCGTTACGGGTGTGATCTTATTGATACCATGCACGAGATCGAATGCCAGCTTTGGTAATTGTGCTGCTTTAGGATCTCTGTATGAATCATCCACAGGAAGTTCAATGCTTTTATCAGTTTCGAGATCTGCGGGTTCACCAAATCGAAGTGAAATTTTACCAAATTTTCCTCCGAGATCTCGGAGATAATTTAAAAACCAGAAAAGTGATTCCGGTGATTTGTCCAAGCCCCTGCCCTCTAAAGTCATTGCTTTGACGTCAGGGATCAAGTCATAGACAACGGATACAGGAACATATTTTACTTCTTTGTAGACTTCTCGTTCTCCTTCGACAATATATTTCAGGATCCCCATTTTGGGCCATACCAACTTACCTGTTCTGGATCGCGTACCTTCTATGGCCCACATGAAATGCTCTTTCTTTTGAATTATCTGGGCTATATAGTGTCGGAGGGTGGCCTTGTATATGTTATTGTCTTTGAAAGATCTGCGGATGAAAATGACGCCCGTGTTTCTGCCCAGTTCACCCAAACCCATGAATGCCATGTTAATTCCTGCAAAAATATGAGGAATTGGAAGACCGTATTGACCGAGTACAACTGCCAGAACGGCCATGTCAATATAGGTCTTGTGCGTCATTACAAAGGCCACTGGATGACGCCGCATCAACTGCGCCAGTTTCTTCAGTTCCTGCGAATCAACATCAATCGTGTGATCATAACCCCGTGACAAGATATATTCAAAAAGCTGAACGCCAAGTGTGCTAAATATCTCGTTTTGTTCGGTATATAGTTCCTTGAGATAGATTTCGGCCTGGCCTCTGGCCTCCATGAATGACATGCCCTCCTGTGAAGCGATGTCCACTAGTTTCTTTTCAAATTTGGGATCATTCAAGAGATGGTCCATACAAGAATTTCGGTTTGTATACGGCTAAAGCAGTATACGGAAATCCGAAAATACACCGAATCGCAATGAATTATAAAAAATGGCCATCAAAACGATGTCATTTTGATCACTTCCATCGCTTTAATAGCTCATAAAGGATATATGCGGCGACTTTCGCCGTGCGATTATCGATATCGTACTTGGGATTCAGTTCGGCTATATCAACGAGACTGACTTTACCGCAATCCAGGATGGGATGAATAATTTGCATCGTTTCAGCAATGGATAAGCCATCTGTAGCCGGTGCACTTACTCCGGGACAATGGGAACTATCCAGCGCATCCAGGTCTATTGTTAAATATATATGATCAACTGATTCGATGAATTTTTGAATGCCTTGAAGTACCACTTCAAAATTAAATCTGAGTCCGGACCTTAAGATTGGCTGAACACCCAGATTGTCAGCCGTATCAAATAAAATTCTCGTATTGGAGTAAGTTTGAATACCGATGGGCAAATAGTGAAAATGTTCCTTTCCCAAATCATTTGCGATCTGGTAGAAGGGAGTTCCTGAATTGGTTTGTGGATTGGGTCTGCGCAGGTCAAAATGAGCATCGACATTGATGATACCTAATTTGGTACGGAGATCTTTTTTCTTGAGGAATTGCTGTATTCCCAAAAATGATCCATATGCGATATCATGACCTCCTCCCAGACCTACCACTTTTTGTCCATTCCTCAAGTTTTTACTTACCAGTTTTGCATAGCGCTGTTGTACCATTTCCATATTGGTGCCTGGACAAAGGCAATTGCCCAGGTCATAGATAGGATCCCGAATGTCATAAGCCATCGAGGAGATTGCTTTTCGGATTGCATCCGGCCCCTGCCTTGCGCCTATGCGACCCTGATTTCTTCTTACACCTTCATCACAGGCATACCCTACCAAAGCGAACCCTGAAGAACCTGTATCCGGGATATTGTCTTTTATGACTTGCACGACCTGGTGAATGCGTCGTGAAGATGTATCTTCTGGATCATCTATTCTGCCATCCCAATTATGGTATTCAATCATATCTCTTTGATTTGTGATCCGCGTTTCCAGACTGTGGACGGCTTCAACTGGCCCTGATGATATAGTATTTCGCGATAATCCACAGTAGGAAAGGCGATCATATCTGCCAGCTTACCAGGCTGAAGAATACCTCTGTCATTGAGTCCCAATGCTGCTGCAGCACGATACGTAATACCTGCAAAAACCTCTGCCGTACTCAACTTTTCAAAAGTACTAATGATGACAGCCTGTGTCAGTAGGTCACCCATAGGTGCAGATCCGGGGTTCCAGTCTGATGCTATTGATACACAAGCTCCACCATCAAGAAGACGTCTTGCGGGGGTGAAGGGACATCCCAAACCAATGGAAGCTCCCGGCAATGCTGTGCAAACAATATCAGCTTTAGAGAGCATCTGAATTTCAGGTTCGCTACTGGCTTCAAGATGATCAACACTCATTGCACCTACATTAACTGCCACTGCACTACCACCCGTACTGAATTGATCTCCGTGAATGGTGATATCAAAACCTATTTTTTTGGATTGTAAAAGATAGGTCTCTGCTTCATATGGACTAAAGGCACTTTCTTCAATAAAGATATCTACGCGTTGACTGAGGTTTTTTGCTTTTACCTTTGGTAAGAGTTCCTTAAGTAGATATTCGAGATATGCCTGGTTGTGACCATCAAAGTCTTTAGGTCTCATATGGGCAGCCAGGCAGGTGGAAATAAGGTCAGCTGCAACCTTTTGATCTGCATTTCTAATGGCCTCAAGCATTTTGAGTTCCTTGTCTGTATTTAAGCCATAGCCACTTTTAATCTCACATGTCGTAACCCCGTTCTCCTGATGTTTGATTACTCTTTGAACGATACCTTCTGATAGTTCATCTCTTGAAGCATTTCTTGTTTGTTGGACAGAATCCCATATTCCTCCGCCAGCTTTGGCGATCTCGAGGTAGGATTTGCCTGCTATTCTCATAGCATAGTCCTTGCTACGGGATCCTGCGAAACATATATGTGTATGACTATCAATCCACCCAGGTAACAGGACACTTGGTTCCTGGATGACTTCCTGGTCACCTTGATGGTTTCGCAGGAGTTCGGTATACGAACCAATGTTATCGATTATTCCATCCCTAACGATGATGCCTCCATTTTCTATCACCTCTAGTTGATCATCTGCCAATGCACCGCGAAGCGGAAGATGACGTAGGGTAAGTATCTGGGAAAACGGGCCGATTAACTTCATTAGATTTCCAGATTGAAATTTTGCCCAACTTCTTTGGCTTTATCGTATCCGGCATCCATATGTCGGATTACACCGAGTGCAGGATCATTGTACAAAACGCGCTTTAGACATCTTTCTGCCCTTTCTGTACCATCTACCAGGACCACCATACCGGCGTGTTGAGAATAACCCATCCCTACACCTCCTCCGTGATGGAAAGAGACCCAGGTCGCACCGCCACCGGTATTCGCCATGAGATTGAGTAGCGGCCAGTCAGATACAGCATCTGAACCATCTTTCATGCCTTCTGTCTCACGATTAGGTGATGCGACAGATCCACAATCGAGATGATCTCTACCGATCACGATGGGTGCCTTAACCTTTCCTGATTTGACAAGATCATTAAAAATGAGTCCGGCTTTTTCTCTTTGTCCCAGTCCGAGCCAGCATATGCGGCATGGCAGTCCCTGGAATGCGATTTTGTCCCTGGCCTGCTCCAGCCAATGGATCATATGTTTGTTTTCTGGAAAAGCTTCTATGAGCGCTCGGTCGGTAGTATAAATGTCTTGTGGGTCACCTGATAAAGCCGCCCACCTGAAAGGTCCCTGTCCTTCACAGAAAAGCGGTCGAATATATGCAGGTACAAACCCGGGAAAATCAAAAGCATTGGGTTCTCCTCCTTCTTTTGCAAAGGCCCGAAGATTATTGCCATAGTCAAAAGTGATGCTGCCTTTATTCTGTAATTCGAGCATGAATCCAACATGTCTAGCCATGCTCTTTATGGATCGTTTTCTGTATTCCTGAGCGTCGGACTGGCGCAATACCTC
>JAHHJQ010000259.1 GCA_018680005.1 Bacteroidia bacterium
GTCCTATAATTGTTATCAATATATGGTTTCAATGTTTTGGCAATAAAATTCAAGTAACCCTCAGCTAATCCTCCATGTGGGCCCGATGCCTCCCTGCAGATTGCTTCAATGTCATTAGATACCACCCAAGGCAAAGTTTCATCACATCGATCCCCATTGTGATTATTATGATTTGCAATAGCCACAACAATAACCCCCAAACCTTTTTCCTTGAACAGCTGATCCAGTGTTTCATCTACATGCCATTCACCGACTATAGCTCCTACCGCGGGAGCAAAAGCTAATTCCCCTTCCAGCATATACAATACCGGATACTGATTTGCACCTGAATCATAATCCGGTGGAAGATACATCCAGATAGACGTCGTCCTATTAAGTTGAGGAATTTCGAATGCAGAATTCAATTCAAAAAAATTCGTTTTAATATCAAAATTCCAGGTCACGGTTGAAGCCGTGCGTCTTTGACTATCTACACCCACGATTTTCCAATAATATCTAGCACCAAATGTCAAACCAGTGACTGAATATGAATTGGTTGTAATGTTTTTTATGATAACATCATTGGCATCCGGTGTTTCACCATAATGCAGCTCAAACTTCACCGCACGCTGGCTTTGGGTCCATTCAAAAGTCAAATCCGGTGCTAAGTCTATCGCACCAGGCGTGGGAGAACGTTGTTCGAAGTCTATTGTGAAAGGTATAGCATTAGTATCAGAATCATCTCCCTTTTGGCAACCAGGCAAACAGGAGATGCCAATGATCAGGCAGAAAAGGACTGTTTTCTTTGGTTTCATGATAGTAGGTGGAATAAATGAATAGTATTCTTGATCCCTTACCTATCGCTTCCTTGTTAATTTAGCCAATAATTTTTGGAATACATATTTAGATAGAAGAAGTCATGGTAGAATTGTCATTATTTTCAGTGTAAATACAACGCCAACTCGCAAAATACTTCCATTTTACTGGTCATTTTCGTAATATCAGTGAACCATTAATCACCTAAGGATGAAAGTCAAGTTTTGGGGTTGTCGCGGCTCAATACCAGCAAGTTATTCAGCATCGCAAACGCGTACTAAAATCAAACAAGTTTTGCAGGCTGCTTTGGATGCAGATCTCAAAAGATCAGAAGATATCGACAATTTCTTGGATGGACTGCCCTTCAATTTGAGGGGCGCATATGGTTCCAATACGAGTTGTGTAGAAATCATAGGTGGTGATGAAGTGATCATCTGCGATGCAGGTTCCGGATTGAGGGATTTGGGGAAAGCTATGGTGATGATGGGGCCAAATATGCCCAAAGTTTATCATATCCTTATTTCACATATGCATTGGGATCATATCCAGGGTTTTCCATTTTTTATTCCGGCCTACATGCAGGGCGTTATAATCAATATCTGGGGTTGTCACTCAAATATTAGGGAGACTTTTATTCTTCAACAACAGGAACCTACATTTCCGGTACGCTTGGAAGACATGGGATCACAGATCAACTTCCACACGATGGATGTGAATGAAAACTACCAGATAGCAGGTATGGATATCTCAATTTGGGAACAACCGCATCCCGGGATTTCATACGGTTTCAGATTTGATCATGATGGGCAATCTGTTGTATATAGCACAGATGCCGAGCATACAGATGAATTGCATAAGGAGGATTATCCATTTCTGGATTTTATAAGGAATGCAGATGTCCTTGTATTTGATGCACAGTTTAATCTTGCTGATCATGTCTATATTAAACAGAATTGGGGACATTCCAGTAACCTGGTAGGTATTGAACTAGCTGTTCGCGCTGGAGTCAAAAAGCTTTTTCTGTTTCACAGCGATCACATGTTTGGCGACGAAGATTTAGAGAAATTCCTCAATGATAGCTTGCGATACCTGGAGATTTACGATGACAAATCACAATTGGAGCTCAATATCGCTTACGATGGATTGTTGGTAGATTTAGATTAGTGGAGTTATACACCCTTATAGATCAGGGACATGATCGTGATGTCATCCGACTGTTCTGCCTGCCCCCTGAATTTTCCGACATCCGCAATGATGGCTTCCACAGACTGCTGTGAATTATGCATGCCGTTGTGTTGAAACAGATTATCCAACCGATCCGCTGTATATTGCAAATTCTCAATATTCATGGCTTCGGTCACACCATCCGTAAAGAGCACCAGCTGCTCCCCTTTCTTCATTTGTAACTTGTCCTGACCAAATTCAAAATCCTCGACAGCGCCTAATACCGGCCCATGAACGGTATCCAATTTATTGAGCTGATCATCTTTTGATAGATATAAAGGAGGATTATGCCCCGCATTGCTATACGTCAATTGGCCCGTTCTTGTATTCAGGACGCAAAGGAAATAGGTCACAAACATTGAAGCTTCATTTTCCTCACAGAGTTCTTGATTGACCTGTGTTAAAATCTTTCCCGGCAGTGAAGAATAACTCGCATTGGTCTTCACTAAGGTTTTGGTGACAGCCATAAAGAGTGCCGCGGGTACTCCCTTATCCGAAACATCTCCTATTCCAAACAGGAGATGATCATCATCCAACATAAAGAATTCATAGAGATCTCCGCCGACTTCGCGAGCTGGTACTAAAGCAGCAAATAAATCGACGCCCTCCACCTCTGGAAAATGAGACGGAATCATACTCATTTGGATTTCACGTCCCACATTGAGCTCGGATTGCATCCTTTCATTGTGTTTGGCAATGATCGCATTCAGGTCCTCTAATTCCGTGTTTTGATGTTCAATTTTCTCATTTTTTGCAGCGAGTACCTTTTTCGACCGCTGTTCTTGTTTATAGTTGCGGTAAATAAAGAAACTGACCAGCAAGAAAGCAATTGCCGCAACGATCATCAAATTTCTGATGGCTTTCTGTGTTCTCAATTTTGCTTCGTCTGCTTCTGCTTGTGATTCAAGCGCTCTAATTTTCAAATCTGAATTACTTAGATTCTCGAGCAGAGCTACTTGGTCTTCATCATATTTTTTGATTTCCTCCTGCTTCTCTCTTATTTGATTTTCCAGTTTCTGAAGCTCAACCTTTCCTTCCTGCGCTTCAAGTTCAGCAATTTGTTTTTTCAAGGCTTCTTCGTCGGCAAATTGCTTCATCTCCTGAACATTATTGTCCGATTTCAATTTGTACAAGCCACGATACAATTCTAAATATATTCTTGTATTATCTAAATCGCCCAATTTTTCATAGGTCTCAGATAATAATAAAAAACAACTGGAAATTTCATCCGCATCTGCCAATTCTTTAGCTGCTGACAAGGCTTCTTGCAAACCCGTTAATGCCGCTTGGTACATTCCCAGGTTATTCTGAACAACAGAAATATTTTTCAATGCCGAAATAACGCCTTCTTTGCTTTTGATGGCACGTCTGGCTGCAAGGGTAAGGTTGAAATACTCCAAAGACTTCTCATACTCGCGAATGTCCGAATACAACATTCCTAAATTACTATGAAGCCCAGCCATCCCATTTTCATTATTTAGCCTCTGGTTGATTTCTAAAGAAGCTTCATAAAATTCGATAGCCTTTCTATATTCAAGATGCTCCCAGTATATATTCGCAATGGCATCCAGATTGTCGGATGCTACATTCCAAAGTTCTTGATTCTTCGCATTCTCATAATCCTCCGTATACTTATCGATTTGAGCCTTGTCATTTCGAGAAAGCGGCTGAGCCTGAGTCTGACCTATGATATCCAGAGGAATCAAACAGCATATCCACAACAACAGCCCCAGCAATCGGCTGCCATATGTTGTCTCTGATCGGCTTGATTGAATATCCATCTTTTTGTAAAAGTTAGTTATTTGCGGTCTTAAATTTAAATTGTGCCGTAGATTCATTACCAACCATATCTATAGCTCGAACGGAAAAGTTGTACACCGTATTTCTTTTTAAAGCACTGATAGGCTTGGTAAAGAGTCGTTCTGATCCCCCATTGATACTGTAATATATTCGATCATTGCCGACAATATCATCTGTAGCCGCAAGGAATACGGTCACATATGGAGGATATACGTCCAATCCATCTTCATTACCAACGGATCTTGTACTGAAATTCTGAAATATATTTGGTGGTGTAGCATCCACATATACTGTTGTTGAGCCTACGTTTCGGTTGTTGACATTGTCATAAGCAAACAACTCGATTTTATGCTCACCGGTAGTATTGATAGTAAATGGCTCCGAGTAAACCTGTTCTGCTGCGTCACCATCAATGCTGTAGGTCATATATTGTAAACCTGATTCCGGATCTCGCCCAACCAACTGAATCTCAGTGCGTGGACTGATATACTGAAAGCCACCTGCCCTAAATCCATCACCATTGATCCGATGTGAAATACTGGGACCGCTCAGATCCAGAAAGACCAGATTAATGTTGTGTTTATAGGATTCAGAGCCAGAAGGTCGATTTTCCAGCCGGTCTTGTGAATAGTATCTGATGGTATGCTCACCAGGCACCGATGGCAAATAGAAAGGCTGATCGTATACTTCAAACGCACTGCCGTCTATAGAATATCTTATTTCTTTAACCCCAATTTTGTTATCGACTGCAGTAAGTTTCATTTTGGTCCGCCCGGAAAAATATACCTTCTTATTGACTACAAATCGATCTCCTAAAATGTCAGAAGCCGTCATTGGTGCAGTTTTATCAAAATAAAGGTCAAAGACAAATATTCCAGTCTGATTTCCTACTTCATCGACAGCATAATATTCTAATACATGTTCTCCGTCACTTAGATATGAAAATCGAACATCGGAACCGTTATATCTCTTATATTCCTCATCATCAAAGCGATACATGATTCTATCTACTCCGGAAAGTGCATCGGACGAGGTAAAGTAGATTTTGGATGGAGCGGCAATCACATTGCCATCAGCAAATCCATTTATATTATGCGTTACTTCAGGAGGAGTGAGATCAACGACGAAGCTACTGGTCTGTGTGGTCTCCTTGTTTCCCACATTATCAACTCCATAGAATGAGATGGAATGAGGACCTTCGGTATTGACGTTCAATTCACTTGTATAATCTGCAAAAGCGGTAACATCGACTTTATATTTTAGTAAACTAACACCAGACAATTTATCGGATGTGGTTATTCCAACGACCAGATTGGGGCCATAATACTGGGTTCCACCTGAACGAGAGCTCTGTGCGTTCTTAAATGAAATTACGCTATTCGGACCAGAACCATCAGCCACGATGGGCATCAGTACTTCTACCTTTGGAGTTATGATCTTTTGAGTCTCTTTGTTTACAGCGTATCGGGTTCTGATATAATTCACTCCCTCCGTATCTAAATACATGGGATTTGTATACGAAAGATTTTTGCTACTCACGAGGTGTCCCTGTCCATCAGGATAAGGCGATACTCTCAAATATAGCGGCAATGCTTTATTCCAATATATCGTGCCATCTTCTGCTATATATTCTTTTGCCTGGTACTCCACTTCCTGGCTACTTGCTTCAACAACAAAGAAGATGCAAAACGCAATTAAGGTGAGTATTTGAGTGGTTTTCATAGGGAACAGGTTTAGCTAAGTATGTATGGTCAAAATCAAACCAAATCTAATATATTGTAGGCAATAGTGTATGTAGCTTACGTTTTGGGCTAGGACTATATAGAGTGATACGGCAGGAAACCGAACTTGTTAGGTGGTATTCTTTCCAATTACGAGCCAATTCATATCATTCTTGCGCTCATACTCTATTTGATCTACTAAATTTTTCATTAAATGAATGCCCAGACCACCCAATTCCGCACTATCTACTTCTTTATTAGGGGGTAAATTTTCCATCTCAAGCGGATTGAAAGGAACTCCGTCATCTCTGAATGTCAGCACAAGAGAGTCATCTCCTACTTCGCAAGTGATATCGATCTGATGCTCACCCTGATCGGCATAACCATGAGTTATGATATTAGTCAAAACTTCGTCTATTACGATACATAGCTTTTGTATAGCAGACTCATTCTCCGTTTTAGACTTGGCAAAATAAGTGAAGCACTTATGGACAAAATTTATTTCGGAAATCGAATTTTTTATGGTGATGTGCATTGCTATCCGGCTATATATTTTTAGTAACCATTAAGGGCTTCTTCTTCATTGTCAAAAATGTCAAAAATCAGATGAAATCCGGATATATCAAATACTTCTTTTACTGTATTGTTCAAACTGCATATTCTTAGATTTCCCTCCTGCTTTTTCATCAGCTTGTTGGCAGATAGAAATACACGTAGGCCGGCACTGGAAATATAATTCAATTGATCCAAATTGACAATCAGCTTCTTGTTGCCTCCCATAATTAGCTGATGGAGGCGAGAATCCACCTCACCGGCGGTATTTGCATTCAAATCACCCTGGACATGCAACACTTTGATAGCGTTGGAATCATGTACATACATATTCATTGTAGACATCTTGAATAATTCTTGATTGAGGAGTTATTACGTTCAGGTATTCTTGTTGCAATACCACAATATACCAAATTTGTTGAAGCCATATATCATGATTTTTTCACCAGACTATTCATTTTTCGCATATTTATCCAATGCTTCATAGTCTTAAAGAATTTATACGATATTTCTGGCTTGCAGATTCCAAATACAAAGTGCATTCACCATTTGTATACAATTTGGCGATTGCATTATTTGACAACAGAGCACATTCTTTTGACGAAATCGAAAAAATCAGGTCACAGTTACTCAAAGACCGAACAAACCTGGAAGTTGTTGATTACGGAGCCGGATCCAAATTTCAACATAGTGCTCAACGATCCATTCAATCCATAGCCAGAACAGCGGTCTCGAATAAGCGTAAATGCATTACGCTTAAGTCTATTGTTCAATTGCTTCGACCGAGCAGCATTTTAGAACTAGGCACTTCTCTTGGTATTTCTACAGCCTATATATCGCGAACACTGGAGACTTCGAATATTATTACAATAGAGGGTAGTCATGGCATCGCGGCAGTTGCTACGAATGTTTTTGAGGCATTAAACCTCAATAATGTTACTCAGCTTGTGGATGCCATAGATATGGCACTTCCTCAATTAATCGAAAATGGTGACAAATTTGACTTGATCTATGCGGATGGAAACCACACCGAGGCAGCTACCACAAGATATTTTGAATGGTTTTTGGAATTGACGAATAAGGACAGTGTTATCCTTCTTGATGATATCTAC
>JAHHJQ010000335.1 GCA_018680005.1 Bacteroidia bacterium
GTATTAAGCAATGGGGATTCAATGTCGAAAGACGTATCCAACGGTTTCAGGAAACCATCCGATGGGCCAATATCAAAAGAGATCAATGGTTTATCCAGACCAGCAGGGCTGGTTTGCTGACGGATCTTCCCGACTTCAACTATGGTGTAGGACTGAATATACGCCCCTCGTTGATCGGAGATTTTGGAAAGGAAGGCTCCGGAAAGAACGATTTCAATTTTGAACCCAGTCTGGATGTCAGCCAACGTGTTGGATCCAATATCGTCGCTTCACTTACGGTCAATACGGATTTTGCCGAGACGGAAGTGGATTCGCGTCAGACCAATCTAACTCGGTTCGCACTATTCTTTCCTGAAAAAAGATCCTTCTTTCTTGAAGGTTCGGACATCTTCGAATTTGGATTTGGCCTCAGTAGGAATATCATACCTTTCTTTAGCCGGCGAATTGGATTGTATCAAGGTAATGCCGTACCCATTACCGTTGGCGGAAAAGTCAATGGAAGAATCGGAAAGACCGCTTTTGGAGCATTGACCATGCGCACACGGGATACGGATATTGACGGGAGTGAACTTGCAGGTACTACTATGGGGGTCGTAAGGATTAAGAGAAATATCTTAAAGGAGTCCTCCATTGGCTTTATCGGTACATTAGGAGACCCTCAGAACAGGGATAGAAGTACAACGACAGGGTTGGATTTTACCTATCAAACTACTCGTTTTAAGGGTGATAAAAATTTTCTAGTCGGTGTTTCCGGAATCTATGTGGATCGTCCTGATTTGTCTGGTGATCGATCCGCATTTTCCTTCAAGATGGATTACCCCAATGATATCTGGGATGTGGCACTGACCTATTTCCGTATCGGTGAATCCTTTGATCCCTCACTTGGATTTGTCCCTCGCAAAAGTATCCATAGCTATAGGGCCGGTTTAACCTTTGCCCCACGACCTAAATGGAAATGGCTTCGACAGATGCGTAATCAATTATTCTTTACTTATGTCACGGATCTCGATGGCAACTGGGAGACTTACCGCCTTTTCACAGCACCGATCAACTGGAGATTGGAAAGCGGTGACAGAGTAGAAGCGAATTATACGCCGAGAGGAGAAAAACTAGTGGAGCCATTTGAAATAGCCGATGGCGTAATTATCCCGGAAGGATCTTATCACTTTCACCGATATCGTCTTGAATATGAGATGGCAGCCAAACGACAATTGAATGGTCAGCTCACCTGGTGGTTTGGTTCATTCTACGAAGGTGATCTTCACGAACTAGAGGCCACCATCAATTTTAATCCTTCAGATTTTTTGAATTTTGAATTTATCGGAACGCATAACATTGGACGCTTACCTTTTGGCGATTTTGACCAAACTTTAATTGGTTTGCGCGTTCGGATCAATGCCTCTCCCGACCTGCAGCTCAATAGTTTTATCCAATATGATACGGATACCAAAAGCATAGGCATCAATGCCCGGATACATTGGATCTTCCATCCGCAGGGTGACATCTTTATGGTGTTCAATAGGAATACATTTGACAATCTGGATCGATGGGAATTGATCAATCAACAGTTTCTGCTCAAGGCCAGGTATAACTTCCGTCTTTAGATACTCGGAAAGATCAAAATCATATCTGATCTGACCAGGATCAATGTAGATCCACCAATAAATTGCAATTTTTGGCTATGCCAATTTTGTCTCATCATGAGAACTCCAGCTATCTCTCTATTACTACTCCTTCTTGTTGGTTTATGGACCTTATCCACCAATTCTTGTAACAAAGATGACGATGTTGATCCCATACCGAGTCCAGTCATCACCGAATTTAGTCCCGCAAGCGGATTGGTTGGGAAAACAGTCACTATTTACGGAAATCACTTTACACCTACTGTTCCGGAGGATCAAGGCACCGGCCCACATGCCAATACAAGCATTGTGAAAATCAACGGTGTTGTTGCCGAGGCTATGTTCGTTTATCAGGATGATATCGACAGACAACGAATCAATGCCGAAGTGCCAGAAGGTGCCAGTTCTGGCAAGATTACCATAACTGCAAATGGTATGACGACGCAATCCACAGAGGATTTTTTGGTAACCATACCTATCTATTTACCCAATGTAACCGTAAGTACAGCAATAAGTGGAGTTGGAGCTGATCTTGCCCGGGATAATGACGGAAATTTCTACTTGACTGAGAATCATTATTTCAGGATAGTCAAAAGATCTCCAGATGGATCTGAAACGGTCTTGTTATCCACGGCAGATGAACCTGCTCGCCCTCTCCCACTCGGAATCGCTCTCGACAAGCATAACAACATATATGCAACAGTCGGTATGGCCATTCGAAAAATAACACCTGATGGCACCGTATCACTGCTGGCAGGAGGTGAAGAATGGGGTTTTGCCGATGGCCAGGGATCAGACGCGAGATTCAATTTCCCCTGGGGATTAGAAGTTGATGACATCGGCAATGTATATGTTGCGGATATGTTGAATTGTCGAATTCGAAAAGTGACACCTGATGGGTGGGTAACTACGATAGCCGGAGGTGATTGTGATTTCGAAAATGAATCGTCGGATCCGACCAAATTAGTTGGACCAATGGATGTCACCATGGACAACTATGGCAATCTTATTGTGGCACATCGCGGTATTAGCAAAATCACACCGGATGGTATGGTGCATGCCTTGACCGGCAATATAATCGGTTACTACGATGGACCAGCACAAGAGGCACATTTTAATCGCCCAAGAAGCGTTGAGGTGGACGCAAATGATAATATATATTTCACGGATTCCGATAATTTTGTGGTCAGAAGATTAGGATCTGATGGGAATGTCACGACCGTAGCTGGAAGCACTCCTGGCAATATAGATGGTACAGGAGAAAACGCAAAATTTGGCCAAACGCTTGGAATGATTATGGATGATGAAGGAGCCCTCTACCTGACGCAAGGTGGTGGGCTGAATGGTATCCGGAAGATTGTTATCAACTGATGACATTTCAGTATCTTTTCATGATCAGGAATCTGATTTGTATTCAATGAAGGAGCAGAAAAAATTGGAATGGATCACAGCAGGATATGAAATGATTGCCCAAAATGGCATGAAGAGTATCAGGATCGAGTCCATTGCCAGACAACTCAACAAAAACAAATCCTCTTTCTATCACTATTTTGGTGATGCGGAAATCTTCGATGATGAGCTATTGGAATATCACACTGCGCAAATAAGAAAATTTGCCGATCGTGCAAAAGATTGTGAACATATAAGACCAGATCTTTTAAATTTATTTATAGAGCACAAGACCGATTTGTTCTTTCACAAACAACTACGCATCAACAGACATACTCCGAAATATAAAGCATGTTTTGAAAGATCATTTCAACAGCTTGAAGATGCCATCATCGACAAGTGGGCAGACTTCTTGGGGCTTGAGAACAAAACCCTTTTTGCGCGGGCCTTCTTAAATCTTATTGCAGAAAACTTTTTGCTCCAAATCACAGAAAACACCTTCAGCTATCAGTGGCTGGATGAATACCTGGACGAGGTGCAGGGCCTTTTAAAGCAGATGGGAACATCACCCGATATTGGACATTGAACGCTACCGTTTAAAAACTACGGTAAGGATCCCCTAGATTTGTAACAACAAAATTTGATATACGATGGCGTCGGTTCACCAGGATGTAAAACAATTCAGTAGCAAAGTGGCTTATCCCACAATTGTCATGACCATAGTAGCTGTCGCAGTCTATGTCATGATCTCAATAGCCGTTATCCAGGGCGCAATACATTATGGATGGGCGATTTTGATCAATTCTATTATGGCTTATTTGCTATTTACATCTATGCATGAAGCCGGTCATCTGAATATATCGGGTAAACATACATCTCTCAGATGGATCGATGAAATCATTGGATGGGTCTCGGGCATTCCGCTTTTAGCACCATTCTATACCTTTCGTACGATTCATTTTCGCCACCATGCTTTCACGAATGATCCTGAGAAAGATCCGGACCATTGGCTGGCTTCTAAGAACTTTTTTGCGCTACTATTTCATTCAACAACGATATTCCCAGTCTATCTGATCAAAGGTTTACAATTATTACTTTTTGAACCTAAGATTCCTAGAAAAGTCAAAAAGGACTTGCGGATCGGGTATGTGGGACTCGCAGTGATTGTTATGATGATTGTTGGCTTGTCGATGATTATCGGATGGGGAATGGTTTTGAAAATCTGGATCCTCCCGGCTATCGTCGCACAGATCTTTCTTGCAATTACATTTGACTGGCTCCCACATCATCCGCATGAAGAAAGAGATCGATATCAGAATACAAGGATCATTGATATCCCAGGATTAAACTTGTTTATGCTGGGGCAGAACTATCATCTAATACATCACTTGTATCCAAAGATCCCATTTTACAATTACAAGGAATTCTACCACGAACATCAGGACACCTTCAAAGAAAAAGGTACTGAAATCATTGAAGTAGGGAAAAATCAAAATGCTACAACAACGGAACAACCGAAGACCTTTTGATCTCATGAAGCACAAAAGAACTTCTGATATTGGAGACATTCGGTAAGGCTGCCAATTTTCCTGAAGAGAATTCGTGATAAGCTTGAAGATCCTTGACAATGACTTTGAGGAGAAAGTCATCAGCACCTCCCAACAAATACCCCTCTATTACTTCTGGCATTTCCTCAACTGCACGGCTAAATTTTTCAATCTCGTCCAGCTTCTGTTTTTCAAGTGAGACATAACAAAATACGACCATAAGATGCTCGATTGCATCCATATTAATGATGGCAACATAGCGATCAATGACACCTTCCCGTTCATACCTTTTGATCCTTTCATAGACCGGGGTTTTTGTCAGATTCAGCTGTTCAGCGATCTCTTTTACATTGACTTTTGAATTCTTTTGAAGCAGTTCTAACAGCCTTTTATCGGTTGCATCTAATTTGGGCATAGGAAATTTTCCTTGTTTCAAGAATAGCCATCCTAGGAATAAAATACATATTCCTTTATTATTATAAATATAAGTATAAATTCCTTCATATATCAAATCACTTGATAATTATTCCTAATAACATTATCTTTAGTAATATATATGTCCTAAACGAGAAGACCATGAAAAAGACACATCCAGAGAGTTTGATGATGTCCTATGGCTACCAACCAAAACAATCTGCAGGCGCCATCAAAGCTCCATTATTTCAAACCTCCACATTCGCATTTCAAAGCGCTGAAGAAGGAAAAGCATTTTTTGAAGTGGCCTACGGTCTGAGAGAAAAGCAGCCAGACGAGGAGATGGGAATGATCTATAGCCGAATCAATAATCCAAATCTTGAAATTCTTGAGCAACGTCTCAGTCTTTGGGACAAAGCGGATCAATGTGCTGTATTTCAAAGTGGCATGGCTGCAATTAGCACCGTCATGTTGGAATTCCTAAAACCTGGTGACCTTGTACTCTTTAGCCAGCCTGTTTACGGTGGTACCGACCATTTCATTAATTATTGTCTAAAGGATATGAACGTCGATAGCATTGGTTTTACAGCTGATCAATCCTTTGACGAAATCATAGATCTGGTAGAAAACTCAGGAAAAGCGGATCGGCTATCTTTGATTTATGTTGAGTCACCTGCCAACCCAACCAATGACCTTTTTGACATCGAAATGTGTAGTGCAATCAAAAGCTATTTTGAAACCAAAGACAAAAAGATCTTTCTGGCTGTAGACAATACATTTATGGGGCCGGTCTGGTCCAGCCCGCTTGAGTTAGGTGCAGATCTGGTTATATATTCGGCCACCAAATATATTGGAGGACATAGTGATCTGATCGCCGGTGCGGTACTTGGTGATGCAGAAACGATGATAAGAATAAAAACCCTGCGAACCTTCCTCGGAAATATGGCTAGTCCTCATACCTGCTGGTTGCTAATGCGAAGTCTGGAGACGCTCAAAGTTCGGATGGAACAACAAGCAAGAAACGCTCAGGCGATTGCGAAATTTCTAAACAACCATCCAATAGTGAAGAAGGTGCACTATCTGGGTTTATTGGACAAGGATTCCAAAGATTACAGCATCTTCAAAAAACAATATACCTCGCCAGGTGCAATGATTGCTTTTGAAATTGATGGCAATGAATCGGAAGCATTCCGGTTCTTGAATCATCTCCAACTAATTAAGTTGGCTGTAAGTCTTGGAAGTACCGAAAGTCTTGTACAACATCCGGCATCAATGACCCATGCTGGAATGGATCCCGAGTTAAGAGATAAGATAGGTATCACAGAAAGTCTGATTCGCTTGTCTGTTGGTTTAGAAAACCATGAAGATCTCATCCGAGATATTGTTAATGCTTTGGAGATGGTCAAATCGGAAAACAATAGCATCAATACATTGGAAAGACAGCTTGTCAAAGCTTATTGATAAAGGTTGGATCTAAATGGTAAATTGCCATCAGGGTGAATGAAGAAAGTAGATTATCTTCATTTAATTCCAGTAATGACTGATGGTTGACAAATCTGAAGTTAATCGCCATCATATCTTCATGTTTGTGTAAGATAAGAAGCCCATGAGTTCCCCAAAGTCTCAATGCCACCCATCATACTGTTACTTGTCCTTTGGGATAGCTATAGCGACGTTTTTACTTTATCTACAGAACCCCGCTCCTTTCAGTCCCTTTCTGGGTACTCTAAATCCATTGTTCCCGGTTTTGTTCATCCTGGTTTCCGGATATTATCTGCTGAGCTATCTGGAATCCAAATCCACGTTTTATATATACCAAAAAGGAAGCTCTCGGAATTATATCGCCATAATAGCCATTGCAATGTTATTTGGTGTCGAGGTAATTATCGCTGACATATGGTTCGCTGAATATCCCAGGGATATAAACGTGGCTTACCCACAATCCCTACTCTTTTACCCCGTCATGGGTTTTATCGCAGAAATCATCTTTCATCTGATTCCGATAGCACTGATCGTATTCCTTTTGTCATCCTTGACCAGTCTACCAATCAACCGAATTATATGGATTGCTATCCTTGTTGCCGCAGTCATCGAACCCCTGTTTCAAGTAAGGTTTGCCGCTGAAACTTCTATGACGACAATGATTTATACTGCAATTCATGTTTTTTTATTCAGCCTGATCCAGCTCATTATATTCAAATATTTGGGCTTTATAGCAATGTATGCAACGCGCATAGTATTTTACATCGTGTGGCACATAGCATGGGGTCATTTCCGATTGGAATTGCTGTTTTGAATGATAGACATTTTCTTCAATTGGGGAGTATCAAAATTAGGTGCAGACAAAAAGCAAAATCAATGATTTAAAACATCTGTCACTTTATTCCAGGATATTTACATCATCCTTTGAATACTTGATCAACAAGACCAATCATGAGATATCCAAAAGCGATTATTTTTCTACTCATAACCTCGATCTTTGGCTGGGCTTGCAATGTACAGCCAAAGACCAATGACCAGGAAACCGTTGAATCTATTCCAGATAAACATTCCATTTCAGATTCAGATTCAGATTCAGATGATATGGATGATCTTATTCAAGAATATGGCATCATTGACCATATCGAAGATGGTGTCTATCCCATGTTTGTGATCACAGTTGAATTTCCGGAAAGAGAGCTGCGGCAGGATTTTGATCTCAATATTGAATCCATGGCTTTGGATCACGTATCCCTCATAAATCTTCAAGGTCAGTATGCTACCATCCATTATCAAAGTGAGTTGGAAAATATGCTGCTCGATATACATGATGACGCTACATCTATCCTTGGAGAATATGCACCGAAATTCGATCCGGAATGGAAATCTATTACAGGAACATTACAAGGTGCAACTTCGGAAACGGTAAGTGACTTACCTGATGAAATCACTATCCTGGATGCTTCCGGTGAGACCATGAAATTTGAATATTATATCACGCCGGAGATGGTAGCCTTGAATGGCCAAAAAGTGACTGCATATTATTATGTAAGGGGTGTTCATACGATCGTTGACCTGGTTCCTTCGAATAATTAAAATGGAGCGTTTTTATAATCTGATATTTAGATATCAACGATACATTCTCGGTATCGCCTTATTCCTTTTGTTCTTTGCGGTATCAGTAGAAGTGAATGGTGGGAATATTGAACTGGTATGGAGAGACCATCCACAGATTGCCCTGCTGATCATTGTAGCCGGATTAGTTTTTCTCTTTCTCTATATCGAAATAGATAAGATCAGAATTAAGAAATTGAGCACCCAGATAAAAGAACAATCTGACAAAGAGGAAGACCATGCTCAACTCTTAAATCAACTCACTGCCAGACAACGAGAGGTTTACGATCTGATCCTGTTGGGAAAATCCAACAAAGAGATTTCAGGGGAACTTTATATCGAGCCAAGTACACTCAAAACGCATATCAATCATATCTACAAAAAGCTGAATATCCAATCCAGAAGGGAATTAAGAAATAAGTATAGCGATAGTCAATGATGCTGGGTTGAAATAGCCCAATCCGCCTCAATTTCAACCCTTTATCCACCCTATAAAAGTTGTAGATCTGCCCCTTTCCATGCCATATTGCGAATATCTATCAAAAACAGTCTTACTATGAAAAGGTCGCAACATCTGCTTTATCTCGCTATTTATGCAGTATGCATGACATGTGCATTTACTTTTACCAACCATGAGATTGAATGGTTATGGCATGATCATATTAGAATTGCCATCAGTTTTGGATTGATGGCGGTGATATGCTTCTTCATCTATATGCTTCAGCCATGTAAAGATGAATATGTCTGAATACATGGAAATCAATTGATCCTCTCCAATAAGAGATCTGTCTAAATAAGAGCCTATCCACGATGTGAAAAAAGTACATTTACTTCATTAGATCACGTCTGAGATCATTATGAATAAGTACAAACTTCCTCTACTAGCGACCGTCCTGGCCATCGCTATCACTACGACGATGGATTTTACTGGATACCTGCAATTTAGCGCATTACCTTTATTCGGACTTATCTTCATCTTCTGGCTCATCCTCCGATTGAGCAGGGAAGAAATTGGATTGAAATGGGGTCGATTACAAGATTATGGTATCGCAATATTATATCCCTTCGTTGTCCTGGGAGCCACTGTTCTGATCGCTTTTGCTCTGGGAGAAATTGATCTATCACAGACGAATTGGCCCAAAACATTAAAAATGATCGGCATAGGAGGGTCGATTGGAATATTGATGGGATTACTTACCGAGGAAGGATTTTTCAGAGGATGGCTTTGGGGAGCTTTCCAGAGAAAGGGAATGAATGCGCAGAGAACCTTATGGGTCACGAGTATCATATTTACCATTTGGCATATCTCAGCAGTAACATCCGGCACCGAATACGGGCTTCCATGGGGTCAGGTACCAGTATATCTGATCAATGCTACTTTTCTTGGTCTGATATGGGGAATGATGCGACTGATATCCGGATCCATTGTAGTAGCCTCAGTTTCACATGCTATATGGAATGCTCTGGCCTATGAATTATTTGGTTTTGGTGAAGGTGTTGGTGCACTTGGTATTGCTAATACCGCTCTTTTTGGTCCTGAAGTCGGAATACTTGGAATCCTCTTAAATGGGCTTTTCTTTGCATGGCTTTGGAATATTGCAAAGAAGAATGGCGCTTTGTAATTATCGCTATCCCACATATTTACAGACCTTTATCATCTATGCAAAAACGGAATAAAATCATTTATTGGACGGCTACTGGTTTACTCTCTTTGTTGATGGTCTTTTCAGCAGGAATGTATGTGTTTAACCATGAGCTGGTTAGCGCAACATTTGTTCGGTTGGGATTCCCGACATATATTATCTATCCCTTGGCAACTGCAAAAATACTAGGACTGATAGCTATATGGACCAGGAAATCACAAACGCTCAAGGAGTGGGCATATGCAGGTTTTTTCTTTGATTTTGTTTTGGCCCTATCTGCTCATTTGATCGCTGAGGACGGAGAATGGATCCCTTCCGTTGCAGCGCTTATACTTATCCTGATATCCTATAGATGGAGTAAGAAGCTATTCGAACAATAGCCACGACACCGATCCACTACGACTTGAATTCATATCAATCTAATGTTGAAAGAATTCGAATTTCTTTTTGAGGATTTAACTGACTATCCTTTGATTGTTCGTTAAAAAATTCAACATTCGTACATCAATGTTAAGTAATTGTTAAGTTTTATTGGCCAATGATTTGTTATTAATCATTTGAATATCAGAATTTTATGGACTATGGCTTTGCAGAAATATTAACCCTACTTGGTTCTTTGGGTTTGTTTCTATATGGGATGAAAGAAATGAGTGACGCCCTCATGAAAGTGGCAGGTGATAAGATGCGTAGCATTTTGGCCACCATGACCTCCAATAGGATGCTTGCCGTCTTTACTGGATTCTTAATCACTACGGTCATTCAGTCATCCTCTGCCACGACATTGATGGTTGTGAGCTTTGCCAATGCTTCGCTTCTGACATTGGTTGAATCCATCGGTGTGATTATGGGTGCTAATATTGGTACAACGGTCACGGCCTGGTTGATCACGATTTTGGGATTCAAAGTGAGCATGAGTGCCATTGCCTTACCCCTTGTCGGAATAGGATTTTTAATGTTGTTCTCAAAAAACAAACAACGCAAACAGTGGGGCCGATTTATTATTGGATTCGCCATCTTATTTATCGGACTACAATTCCTCAAAGATTCTGTACCCGATGTCAGTGGCAATGCTAAAGCTCTGGCCTTTCTGGCCAAGTATACTGATTTGGGATTTGTGTCCGTATTGATTTTTATGCTTATTGGTACGATACTAACTGTTGTTATCCAGTCATCGAGTGCTACTATGGCCCTCACGCTAGTCATGTGTAACGAAGGGTGGATACCATTTGATATGGCCGCTGCCATGGTACTTGGAGAGAATATAGGAACAACGATTACTGCTAATCTTGCAGCATTGGTAGCAAATTATCATGCCAAGCGAACGGCTCGGGCACACCTGATATTTAATTTACTTGGTGTGATTTGGATGCTGATATTATTCATTCCATTTCTGACAGGAATAGATTGGTTTATTACATCCAATGGAGGCATTTCGCCGTATGTCGAGGCTACGGCTATTCCGGTGGCACTTTCCGTCTTTCACACCACATTTAATATTATCAATACATTGGTCTTGGTTATTTTCGTACCATTGATCGCTAAAATTGTGGTTAAGTTGGTTCCTGAAAAAATAGATCCGGAAAAAGCAATTGACCAACCGATGTATCTGAGTGAGTCTAATGCCAAATATCCCCAAACCGGAATCGCAGCACTTTTAAAAGAATCGATACGTCTTTTTGAGAAGGCCGTCTACAAAGTCATTGCTCATGGGATCAATGTACATCGAGGAGACATAGAATCATCAAAAGGTGTAAAAGAAATTGTAGACCGTCAAGAAGTATTGGAAATCAACATCGATGAATTATACTATCGAAAGATCAAATCAATCTATAATCAAATTGTCCAGTTTGCGACCGAACTGCAAGGGAACTTTGAATTAGATTCAAAACAGATCTCGCTCATCAGAAACATTCTAATAGCAAACCGTCATGTGGTTTCCATAGTAAAGGACATGAAAGATTTGCATAAGAACATGTCAAAATATATCGCATCTGATAATTTCCATATCAAAACCAAGTACAATCAGTTCAGAAAAATACTCATCAAAGTGATTCGGGAAATTCAAGAACTAAAGACTTCGGATAGTCCTGAAAAAAATCTTAAGAAATTGAAGAAGTTGAGAGCAAAGGCCGAGCGAAGTGATGTCTTGATGGATGGTTCTATCAATAAATTAGTCCGTGATAACCTGATCACCAATGAGATGGCTACATCTTTGATGAACGATAGTGCCAATGTAACAGGTATGATCAACAGCCTCATTAAATTTGGTGAACTGATGTATCTAAAGAGAGATCTTATCATTGAGGACGAAGCTGCAACTGAGGAAGAACTCGAGGAAGCAGGAATCCTCACAGCAGAGGAGGAGGCTTAATGGAAAGTAAATAGTTTGAAAGTCCATAATCCTTAGACCTATTCCAGCGTCAACACCTGTTGTAGATCGTCGGACAAGCTGTTGTATCTTTACCGATACGAATGTCGGATAACTCCCAAATATCAACTTTACTACAAAAGGCGTGGTCACAGCGTGGCCAAGGACTTTATAAAAAAGCCAAAGTATCTGTAGAGGAAGCTAGAGTCCTATGCCGAGAAAGCGATCTGGAACATCTCGGTCGGGTGTACCATATTCTGGCACAATTCGAATCCGATCACGATCAATATGAAGATGCACTTGAATTACTTAAGACATCTCAGTCTTTTTACCAGCGCTCAGGTAATTCAAATAAAATTGCGCATTCGACTAGACACATCGCTGACATTCAAAGCTTGCAAGGAGATCTAAAAGCAGCAAAAACGAATTACACAGTAGCCTTAGAACTTTATCGGTCTGCCCCAATAACACATTCCCTGGATATGGCCAATGCATTGAGAGGTTACGCATGCTGTCTTGAATCTTTGACCGAATACAAACAAGCAATTAGTGCATGGAAAGAGACTCGAGTACATTATAAACTAGCAGGAGTGAAGGCTGGTGTAAAAGAAGCCGGTGATCGCATCTCATCTTTAAGCAAACTGTAGTATTCCAAGCAAGTTCAAATCTTGGAAAGCCACATCCTAGGAACGGCTCGCGTGCTCCATATCATATTCGTATTGATCGCAACCCTATTGATTAAATTGGTGCAAAAGTTAGTTTTGTTTAACAATTTTCATTGCTTAAACAGAAATATGCCCTTAAAACACCTTATTTGTTTAATATAAATGTTAAAATATTAAACATAATGCATCTATTGTTTAATGTTTATATATATTTGTTTCAACAAAAAAATCAACAATGTCATCAATAGAATTTACCCAGAAGCTTCATAATCTAGAGCAGGTTTTGAACGGATTTGCTTATAACCTTACTAAGAATTCAGAACGTGCAAAAGATCTCTTTCAAGAAACTGCTTATCGTGCGCTGAAAAATCGAGATAAGTTTAGACCAGGGACAAACTTTAAAGCTTGGTTGTTTACGATAATGAAAAACATCTTTATCAACGATTATCGGAAGAGGTCCAAGGCAAATACGATTATAGATACTACTGATAATCTATACTATATCAATTCGTCTCGAAATACCATTGCCAATGGTGGCGATTCTAATATTATGATGAAGGAATTGACAGGTATGGTAGATGGCTTAGATAATTCCATAAGAGTACCATTTCTGCTCCACTACCAAGGATATAAATACAAAGAAATTGCAAGCGAACTGAATCTTCCTTTAGGAACTGTAAAGAGCAGAATTTTCTTTGCACGTAGAGATCTAATGAAGCAAGTCAATGCAAAATATGGTTCACTGAATTAAATAAGTTGTGCTAGACGAGTGAAAGAGGCTGTCTCAAATATAATTGAGATGGCCTTTTTTTACAAAAATCAATTTGTCAATGAAGATGGAGATTGCCTATAGGATTTTTAATCATTAGTTATCCTCGTATTGATTAGAGTAAAAAGTGGGTAATATTTGCATATCAATTTTAAGAAAGGCTCTTTAATTACAGTTGGTTTACTCTTTTGGAGAGCTATCCTGTTCACTCATAAAGAATCGCAATCAAGGCAGCTCAATTAGATTCAGATGTTGATCATCAATCATAATTCAAACTGGAAATACCAATTTCTTTCCATCCAACAGGTGTTATCCCTCGCCCTGGATGGATTAGATACACAAATTGAACATGTTGGTAGCACAGCAGTAGTTGGGTTGGCTGCCAAACCGATTATTGACATCGATATCATCTATAAGAAATCCGATTTCGAAAGCCTGTGTGAACAATTATCATCTATTGGATACAGACATCACGGTGATCAGGGAATCCCGGAGCGTGAGGTATTTAAAAGATCCATTGATGTAGACCATCTCGTCCTGGATAAAATACAGCACCATCTATATGCTTGTCACCGGAATAGTTCAGAGCTCAAAAGACACCTTGTGTTTAGAGATTATCTTCAGCAACATTCAGATGCCCGAAATCGATATCAGGAACTAAAAATTCAAATAGCCAAACAAGCGGATCAGGATCGAAAGCGATATGCCAGCATCAAAGAAGAAAAAGCAAGTCAAGTTGTATTAAGTATTCTAGAGCTCGCAGAGAAAGAACGCATTCGATAAAAGAAAAGATGGTTTAGCCTGTTCAAAATCAACTTAGATGCAGCTTTCGCTGAATGTGATAGTCTATTATGCAATGGATATCAATTGCATTCTAAAGATGCGCTTGTCCATGGCAACACAATACAAACGAAAACTACTATTCAATGTATCACCTCCCCAATAAAATACTGACTATCAGAATTTTGATTTTATGGCTGATGCTATGTTGTAGCAACTTAGTCATATGTCAATCCAATAGCATAGAAAATTCAATCCCACAAGAATTCCCATTTCCTTTATACCTGGATTCTATTGTACATGCAGAAATGCAGAAGTTTAAGGTTCCCGGTGCCGTAATAACGATCATTACGGATTCTTCGGAGGTTTTTACCCGAGGATATGGATATGCAGATGTTGAAAATCAAATTGCCGTTGATCCTAAATCCACGCTCTTCAGGATAGCATCCATCACCAAAACATTTACAGCTACTGCAGCTATGCAATTGGTGGAACAGGGAACATTGGATCTTCATACTGATATTGGAAATTATCTACCGGATAAAGATTTTGATTTTCTCAAAGGCGAACCTTTTACCATGCATCATTTGCTGACGCATACGGCCGGATTTGATTTGACGGACACTGGAGATGCGGCACTTACACCTGAGGAAGTGGTGCCTCTGGAGCAGTTGGCCAGAAGACAAATGCCGGATCAGGTGCACAAGCCAGGTACTGTATTTAGCTACTCTAATTTTGGATATGCCCTGGCAGGATATGTCATACAGACCATATCCGGAATGTCTTATGAAGATTACATGATCCGGAATGTCTTGAATCCTATCGGTATGAATCAGACAGGTATCCGCCAACCACTACCGAAAGCATTAAAACTCAATCTTGCCAATAGTTATACCTGGGAAGATGGACAGGTTGCCCTAGAACGCGATTATACAAACACACTTCCGGGCGGAGGAATCATCTCTAATGCTGTGGATATGTCAAGATATATGAAGATGCATCTCCAGGGTGGAATTATTGATAGCACCGTTATCCTGAATGCTGAAAATCATAGAATCCTTACCAGCCAAAAATACGGATCGAAAAACACCAAATATGGAATCTGCTATGCCTTTAATGAAAATATGTGGAATGGCCGGCGTTCGATTGATCATTCAGGAGGACAACTCGGTTTTCTGAGTTTGATGGTCCTTATACCTAAAACCGGCACAGGGATCTTTATAGCACACAATAATCGCCAGGATGCCAGCGGATTTAGATATAATCTGACGGCAACAATCTTAGATACCCTGATTGGTCAGGAAGAACGTGAGATTCAACCACTTACTCCATCAAAAGCATTCGATAACATTGCTGATAACTATACAGGACGATATCTCCAAATGAACTATCCTCATAATACATTTGAAAAGGTGAGCCAACTATTTGGCTTCTTCGCTAATGAACATCAGGTCAGTCATGATTCTATCGGAAGTCTGACCATATTTGGTAGCCCCTTTGTGCAAATCGAAGACCATTTGTTTCAAATGGACAGACCTCAGAGCGATTACAAAGTTGAATTTCTTGTAGATGATAATGGTCTAGCGTATCAACTTTTTGCAGGTACAAATTCATACCAGCGGATTCCCTGGTACCAGCACAATCGACTAAAACAAATCGGGATGATATTCTCTATTTTGGTGATGCTAATTTTTGTTCTATCCCGACCTGCGATTTCTATCATTAGAAAAATTCGGAACCGTAAAATTCAAAGAAAACGATCCTGGCTGTATCATTGGCAATACTGGACTGCAACGCTTTTTATGTTGGGTGCCTTAAGTCTTGTAGCATTGTTCCTTATTTATCAGGATCAAATTTCTGACTATGGAGTGCCATTTTCGCTCAAGACCACATTAGGAATCAATACTATTGGTGCACTTTCAGCGGTGATATCTCCAATGGCACTTTGGTCAATTTGGAAATCAAATGACCATTCAAAAGGACGCAAATTCTTGAATACCCTGGTGATCATATCTATCATTATTACTACCATCATACTGGTAGATATGCGAATGATTGGTTTCCAATACTATTGATTCCTGAAATTCGGCCAGATTAATCCAATTTGTTTACCTTAATAGCATCATGACTACATATTGGAAAACCGGCTTGCTTTATCTAGGTGCTATCGTAATTCTCATTTTATCGATACATTATTTTCAATACGATGATACCGGGATCATGAGCGATAAAGATATAGCTTCCGAGTCCTGGTATCGCATATGCTTACGGATGCATATCGGTTTTGGAATGATTGCCATCTTTTTAGGCCCGGTTCAATTTATTCAATCCTTCAGAAATAAATACCTCAAGACACATCGACAATTGGGTTATGTGTACTTTGGCAGTGTAGTAGTGAGCAGTATGGCAGGTCTTATCTCCGCCCAATATGCAATGGGTGGCTGGATTTCTGCGCTAGGTTTTTCGATTTTAGCCATTCTGTGGTTTGTCTCTACGACCATGGCTTTCATGGCCATAGCCAATAAGGAAATTGAAAAACATCAAAAACGGATGTATATCAGTTATGGGCTCACCTTCACAGCAATTACGCAAAGGACAATGCTTTTGATTCCGATGTTTGTAAATATCGAATTCATTTCGATTTACCAATTATCGGCCTGGTTGCCATGGATAATTAATATAGCCGTTGCTCTATATTTCTATAATCGTCTGCAACTCACAAAAGCATAAGTCTAAATCTATGCTTATCATTAATACCACCATTCGACACACCTAAATCTCATATTCGTATATTGAATTATTGGGTTTATCTTCCCTTTTGAAATGAACAAATACCTCACTTATTTCCTCCTATCCACTTTACTATTTGGATGCCGGCCCGAGCACAATCAGACATCTATAGACCTGGCTGAGTTGACCATAGAAGATATTCATCAGGCCTTTCAAGAAGGAAAATATAACAGTCAGAATTTGGTACAGGCATATATTGAGCGTATAGAAAATTACAACGATACCATCAATGCCATCTCCATTATCAATCCGGATGCGATGAATAGTGCCAAATTGCTGGATGAAGAAATGGCAAAATCAGGAAAACTGAGACCCTTACATGGGATACCGCTTCTTGTCAAAGACAATATCAACACCAGGGGGCTTCCCACAACTGCCGGAGCTTTGTCATTAAAGGACTACGTTCCGGAAGAAGATGCCTTTATCATCAAAAAACTGGTTGACGCCGGTGCCATTATCTTGGCTAAAACAAATATGGCTGAATGGGCTTTCAGCCCAATGCATACTGAAAGTTCTACCGTCGGTACCACACGCAATCCGTATAATTTGGATTATGTACCTGCGGGATCAAGCGGTGGCACCGGGGCAGGAATCGCAGCAAATTTTGGAACCATTGGTCTTGGAACAGATACAGGCAACTCTATTCGCGGACCTTCTGCACATGCTGCATTGGTTGGATTCAGGACAACACTCGGACTGGTCAGCAGAAGTGCTATCGTACCACTTTATTTGAGAAATGATGTTGTAGGACCCATGTGCCGCACTGTCAAAGATGCAACGAGGGTTTTGGAAGTTATCGCAGGATATGATTCGACCGACTACATTACAAGATATTCAGAAGGAAAAATCCCATCTAATTACCGTCAGTTTCTTAACAAAGAAGGGCTCAAAGGAGCACGGATAGGAGCATTCCGAGACATTCATAAAAATCCTGCAGATCCCGAAATCATAGCTCTTTACGATCGAGCCCTTGAAGACATGAAACAAATGGGGGCCACTGTCATAGATTCCATCAAAATTCCAAACTTTGATGAACTTGGAAGCAATCAGTGGTGTGCTGATTTCAGACAAGATATAGAAGCCTTTCTAGAAACTTATGTTCAAAGTGATAATCTGGAGACACTTGAGGACATTCTCCGCGTTGGTACCAGGTCTTCTCATGCCGAAAGTCGCCTTGCCTTATTTGCTGCCAATGTAGGAAGATGGCAGAATCCAGAGTTACCTTGCCAGGATGCATATCAAGATACACTTAGGATTGCCTTCAGGTCCGCGATAGAGCAAGTGATGGATGAAATGAAACTGGATGCTATCGTATACCCTTCGTGGAATAACCGTCCAGCCAGGATCCAGCAATTTAGGGAAGAATATAAGGGAGACAATAACCAGATTATTTCCCCACATACAGGCCAGCCCGCTTTTACTGTGCCCATGGGATTCATCAATGGCGGCTTACCTGCCGGGCTACAATTCCTTGGTAGGATGTATGACGAGCCTACTCTAATCCGATTAACTTATGCTTATGAACAGGGCACCGATCATAGGAAACCACCGGATTTACAGATGGACTAATAATTATGTCTGTCCCCATGAAATATTGATTAATTTTCAAACAGCATCAACAGATTACAATGATGAAAAAAATATTTCAACTTATTCTGCTAGTTCTTCTCTTTTGGAATACTGCCCAAAGTCAGTCTTTGTCGCCTCCTGTAGAACGACTACTTCAACTGTATCAAAAGAATTCATCTTTTAGAACGACCATCGATCGAATGTTCGAAAATGTACAACCATTGCCCGCTGGAGCAACTAACCCATGGGAAGGTAAAGGGATCGGTGACCTGGTTTCCTTCATGAATGAATGGTTTTATTACCTGCCCAATGCCCATGATGGGTTGGATCGCATCATCGAGTTTTCATTTCTATATTATAAAAATCCAGATGGTCAAAACTTCATCCTTAATGAACCCGGCCTGAGCTGGTCACTCTTCTTTATCGAGGAAAAAGGCAAGTTTATGGATAGTAGGGAATCGGCAAAGAATCTTCAGGAGTGGTTTGATGATCCTTCATTGGACCATACTGATTTCGTACTACCAAAGCAAGGATTCCAATCTTTTAATGAATTTTTTACACGTGATTTAGTCCCTGGAGCAAGGCCTGTAGACAAGGTCAACAATAATTCAGTTCTTGTATCTCCGGCGGATGGTATTATCAATGTCATTGAAAATGATTTGCAGCTGGATACACCTATTCCGACAAAAGCAAACCGTACGCTCCATCTGAACACTATATTAGACTACTCTCCTTTTGCCTCAAATTTTATCGGAGGTACCGCAATGGCAGTTTTTCTAATGCCCGATAATTATCATCATTTTCATGCCCCTATTGGCGGCACAATAGTTGAGTCGAAAGAATCTGTCGGACATCGATTATTTGGGATGCCGGATATTTTGGCGATGTTCAATGATGGTAACCCAGGATATAACCAGGATTACAGTGTCTTCGAACACTTTAGACATGGTTACTTTATCATTGACACAGAGGAATATGGGCATGTAGCGATGATTCCAATTGGTCTGCAGACAATAGGTTCTGTAATTTTCGAAGAACATGTAAAAAATGTGAGCCCCGATTCTGAAGTCAAAGTATATAAAGGTCAAAAGCTCGGGCACTTTGCCTATGGTGGATCTACTGTTTTACTACTTTTCGAAAAAGACAGAATTGAGGCATTGACAATCCGACAAGGACAACGGATAGGTCAATTAAAGAAATAAATTATCGATACTAAAAACATGAAGAGAAGAGATTTTCTAATTGCCTCCGCTACAACAGCCGGAGTTATCACATTGAGTCCATTACTCATCACTGGATGTCAAAAGCCAAAAAAAACACTTAAAATTTCACTTGCCCAGTGGTCACTCCACAGAGCCTTTGAAAATGGTGATTTGCATCCTCGTGATTTCGCTAATATTTCCATGGATACATATGGCATAGATGCTGTTGAATACGTGGGTTCCTTTTACAACACATATGCCGAAAATCTGCAGTTCTGGACTTTCATGCAAAGACGTGCTGAAAATGCAGGTGTTCAAAGTTTACTCATCATGGTCGATGATGAAGGGGATATTGGATCTGCGGATGATCTTACCAGAAATACAGCCGTAGAAAATCACTACAAGTGGGTAGATGCTGCGAAGGTTTTGGGCTGTCATTCGATTCGAGTCAATGCATTTGGCGCATCAGACCGAACAACATTTAAGAACGCCATTGTAGATGGTATGGGTAAATTGACGGACTACGCCGCCGGAGAAGGAATTAATGTTCTAATCGAAAATCACGGTTTGCTCAGTTCTGATGGTCAATTGATTGCTGAAATTATTCAACAGGTAGGCAAACCTAATTTGGGCACATTACCCGATTTTGGTAATTGGTGTACGAGTGCCAAATGGGGAGGTACGGAAGGTGAATGCGACGAGACTTATGACATATATAAAGGAGTGGCAGACTTACTACCTTATGCCAAAGGCGTAAGTGCTAAATCCTATGATTTCGACGAAAAGGGTGATCAGATAAAAATTGATTACTACAAGATGTTGAAAATGGTCAGGAATTCAGATTATGATGGCCATATCGGTATCGAGTATGAAGGGCAGTCACTAAGTGAACATGATGGGATCCTCGCGACAAAGGCGCTTATAGAAAAAATATGGCTCAAAGTAAATTGATATTAAAATCAATTAAGCTAAAGCATAGGAATTTCAAGCTTTATATGTTACCTATTGATTATTATGAAGGTCAGTCCTGAAAAAGCAAAAATCCATAATTATCATTGTTGAATTATTTTAAGAAGATCGCATTTCCAATATTCTCGATATTTCTAATCTTCAGAAGTTATTTAATTATTGATCAATTAATTTCTTCCCCATCAGATCTGAATATTCTTCAATCTATTCTTTGCGCATTCCAATTAGTCATATACATAACGGGAATATTTGCTCTTCCTGGTTTTGCCTATCCGACGAGCAGATTGCTATCTAAAAAATATTACAGTCTAAAAAATATACCTTCATTAGAAAACACTTATAAGAAATTCGGAGTAGCTTATTTTCGAAAATTTCTACTGCTTGTTTTCTGGGGAAGAAAAAAGAACAGACAAAAATATTTTAATGGAACAAGAAGTGGTGTCCAAAATTTGATCTATCAGTCCAAACAGTCAGAGTTTGGTCACCTATTAGCATTTATTACAATTGCCATACTGACACTATGGATGCTCATCCTTGGGTATTGGCAACTATCTATTTGTCTTATCTTTATTAATCTTTTGGGCAATCTATATCCAGTTGTTCTACAAAGACACCATAGAATGAGAATCCAAAGAATAAATATTGAACAGAGTAATTAACATCACCTGATGATGCAAAATAATATTTTATAAATACGCATCTATGAACACCAATACTCAATGTTACAAGTGCTATGGTTCCAGTACAAGCGAGCTAATAACAATTTACGGTTATAGTATTTTCGAAAAGTGTTTAGGCGAACTTAAATTACTAAAGGATAAGACGATTAAAAGACATTTATTAAATTTTGAAAATACCAGAGTAATTGATCCTTCCCATCCTTCATACGAATAAGATATTCAAAAAATAAATCACATTTATTGAAAAAGATCTTATCAACAAGAAAATAAAATTATTATCAATAAGGGATCGCATAAAACATCTCCAGGAGCAATGAAAAAAGGTTTAGATAATCCAATCTTGAAAGACATAGAAAATCGGCAGGATATTCAACACCTGGTAGATAGCTTTTATCTACAAGCGATGTCAGACAAACGAATTGGTCATTTCTTTACGGAAGTTGTCCATTTGGATATGAAAAAGCACATGCCTGTCATGTATGACTTTTGGGAAACCACCTTATTTGGCAAAATGAAGTATAAGGGAAATCCCATGCTGAAACACATACATATGGATGAAATATCGCCAATGGAAGCTCAACACTTTGATCAGTGGTTGGCCCTTTGGACAGCTACCATTCAAAACAACTTTAGAGGACCACGAGCAGATCGGGCAATCAAAAAAGCCAATCAGATAGCGGCATTGATGCAATACAAAATAAAACAGCACCGTGACTGGTTCCGGGATTCATGATCTAGTGTTTTCGTTACTTTACTTAAAATTTGATAACATGAAAATCCCTGTATTCCGGGTTTTGACATGCCAGTTCCTGATTCTTTTCGTTACGCACTTATTAGCTCAGGTTCCGGCCAATATAGGTGAAGACGTTGATGTTGATAAGATCATAGATTCACTTATCCAAAAAGGATATCAGGAGGGATTGATTCCTGGAATCAGCGCAGGATTAGTCTTTGGAGACTCTATCTATTACTACAACTACGGGCAGGCCAAAATCGAAGTAGAAATCCCAATCACCTCTTCAACAAAATTTCAATGGGGGTCCGTGGGAAAACTGCTGACCTCAATATCGGTTTTACAACTAGTAGAAAAAGGCCAGTTGGACTTACACACCGACATTTCCAAATACTGGCAGCAATTCGAACTCGATTCGGAAAATGATAGTGATGTCATGACCTTACACTGCCTACTTACACATACCTGTGGTTTCAACGATGTCAACATCGGGTACATGGCACATACGACTGAAGAAGTACTGCCACTATCGGAATATCTTCAAATGGCGAATCCAGGATTATTTCAGAGCCCTGGAAGGGAAATCGTCTATTCCAACTTTTCCTATGCGCTAGCTGGCCGATTGGTTGAAATTGCTTCGGGATTAGATTTCAAAACTTATATATCACGGTTCATCTTTGAACCATTGGAAATGACCATGTCCACATTGGAATTTCCGGAAGACTACATATCCAATCCTGAATATGCCAATGGTTATCGTAAAACCGATAATGGATTTGAAGCGGTTCACTTGTTCCCAAGACATGCGATTCCTGCCGGTAGTCTCGTTTCGACCAGCATGGATATGGCCAAATTTTCAAAAGCTTTGCTTGCCCAAAATGATGCTTTGTTGTCGGCTGAGTCTTGGCAATTGTTCTTTACCAATCAGGAAACGAATCATCCTTCGCTGACGGGTTATGCATATGGTCTGGAGCGGCAAAATATTAACGGTACCCTATCATGGGCCAAAGGTGGAATGTTGCCGGGCATGCTATCAAATGTATTCATCATTCCTGGTCAACTGGCATTTTTTAGTTCTGTGAATACCAATCATGATGTGTTTGGCGAATACTTTTTCAAAAGCTTGATGGATATCTTACATCCGAACAAGACTTCAATTGGAAACAAAGCAGCCTTTAACACCACTCCTTATTCGGGGGTATATCGTGACAAAAGGTATAACCATGATAATGTTGAAAAAGCCGCAACGCTGTTCAGAGGAGCATTTGAGATCTACGACAACACATACAGAGATACTCTTCTGGTTTTTCATAATGGCCAGTTTCAAGAATACGTACCGACAGATGCCGGTGTGTTTCAATGTGTTGATCTTCCCTATGAATATTTAGTATTTGAGAAAAACAACAAAGGCCAGGTCGAGACTATGTATCGTAATGTCAATATCAACGGACTTTCTGTGCCAACAAGCTTCGAAAAAACGAATTGGTACAACTCCCCTGAATTTGTCAATGATCAGTATCCATTTGTTCCGGCCATTATAATATTTGGCCTCTTCTTCATAATCGGAACAATACTTCTGCGAGGCCTCAGGTTTTGGAAAAAGGACTTTATGGAAGACAAGTTGTTTCCGATATCTTACCACATTCTTATGTCCAGCATTGTTTTAATAGTCTTATTTCATTCAGCCAAAGGCTTCTTTTTACTTTTTCGCAATACCGAAGAATTCCTGTTTGGTTACCCTTCAATATATCTACTCGCCCAAGGACTTGCGTATTTACTGATACCACTGGTTCTTGCATTTATCTATGCGCTTTGGAAAGTAACGAAAGAATATCAAGGCAATCGAATAGGACGTCTATATGGAGCTTTGTTTTCAATTGCAACAGTAGTTCACATAGCGTTTCTTTTCTATTGGAATTTCATTTAGAATCATTTTTTAGTCCAGGACATGCAGCCTTCTCGCCTCAAAGTTATCTTTGAGCATAGCACTTATGATATTCTCAAAATCAAAAACCAGATATAAAATGAAATTCCCCAAATTCCTACTCCTCTTTTTGATTATCGGCTTAAGCTTTACCCAGATTATTGCTCAGAATGGCAATCATGATAATCACATCAGAGAAATAGAGAATAACCTTCTGCCCCAGATCGCTGTTGAAGGCGAAGCAATATCTTCCTGGAACATTGCAGACCGAATGGCTTTTCATGCTGTCCCCGGTGTGAGCATTGCCTTTTTCGATGATGGAAAAATTCAATGGACCAGAGCATATGGTCATCTGTCTGTAGATAGACTCCGCAAGGTAGATGAAAAGACGCTGTTCCAGGCAGCTTCGATTAGTAAGCCTGTTGCAGCGCTAGGAGCATTGACTTTAGTAGAAAATGGAAAACTGGATCTGGATAAAAATGTCAATAGCTATTTAAAAACATGGAGAATACCTTCTAATAAATTTACAGAATCGAATGCAATAACTTTCCGAAATTTGGTCACCCATACCGGTGGTTTAACCGTGCATGGATTTAGAGGCTATGCGTCTACTGAGAAAGTACCTTCAACCATCGAGGTGCTCAATGGTGAAAAACCAGCGAATTCAGATGCCATATTAACAGATACCTTTCCTGGATCCATCTGGCGCTATTCCGGAGGTGGATACACGGTCGGACAGTTGGCCATATCAGATATTAGTGGTCAGGCGTTCGATGATTTCATGAAAGAACATGTACTTGAACCCATCGAAATGACCAGAAGCACCTATACCCAGCCTTTGCCTGAAGTCATGCGTGATAATGTTGCCATTGGTCACAGAGGCAATGGTGTTCAAGTAGAAGGACTATGGCATACCTATCCGGAACAAGCTGCAGCTGGACTATGGACAACACCCTCTGATTTGGCAAAGATGGCTATCGCCATCCAGAATGCGTATAACAAAAGTGAAGATGAAGTGATCGAACCCACAACTGCAAAGGCCATGTTGACAAAACACTTAGGTGACTGGGGATTGGGTTTTGGCCTCAATGGAGAGGCTGATTCCTTAACTTTTGGACATGGCGGGGCGAATGAAGGCTATCGTTGTAATTTGTTTGCTTTTGCCAATCAAGGTCAGGGGGTTGCTATCATGACCAATGGTGATAATGGTGGTGCTTTGTATATGGAGATTCTTCGAAGTATGTCCAAGACCTATGGGTGGAACACATATCATACACAATTAAAAAAGACGATTGAACTGTCTGAAGATGAGCTGTCAAAATTTGAAGGGCTTTATGAATTTGGACCCAACAAGGAAATCAAATTGCGACTCAGTATATCAGATGGGCACCTATTTGCACACCAGATCTGGAATGACATTAAATACCAGGTTTTCCCTGAAGCTCAGCTCCGCTTTTTTGCTGGCACAGATGGTACTCCATTTGAATTCACTGTTGATCAACAAGGGAAGGTTGAGAAAATGATCGCAGACGGGCAATTTGAAATGAAAAAAATCGAATAGGCGAGCATCTGTTTGCTGAATCAACTAAAGCCGTTAAAATTATATCCGTCTCTAATGCGGTAACTTCGTCCGTATCAAGCCATACAGATAAGTACCTAAAACTGCGCTTAGGATAACAATAAGAATAGTCCATGTTCCATGTCCTATCAATGTAAACATTGGTCCCGGGCAAGCACCGGTCAGTGCCCAACCCAATCCAAAGATGATACCTCCAAACAGATATCGAGGAATACTCATGGCCTTTGGATTAAGTTTCACCTCTTCACCATCTAATGTTTTGGCTTGTGTTTTTTTAAGTACAAATACAAGTAACATTCCCAGGACGACAGCGGTACCTATGATACCATACATATGAAAACTCTCAAACCGAAACATTTCCTGAATTCTGAACCATGAAACTGCTTCAGATTTGGTCATGACAATACCAAAGGCTATTCCGGTAACTAAATATTTGATCAACTTCATAATTACAGTGTGTTATAATAGAAAGTGGGGAGTAGAATTCTGGCCATAAGC
>JAHHJQ010000346.1 GCA_018680005.1 Bacteroidia bacterium
AATTTCCGTTCTTTGGACAATTGAATATTTTGCGAAACGAGATTCTTGATCTTCTGATAATACTTCAGACAAGTAGCTTCCAAATATTTATGTCGATGATTAAATTCTGATAATAGTGTATCATAAGTCGCAATGACATCCTCTTCAGAAATATCCAGAACTCGTTCGACTAATTTTTCTGCCCTATTCTCTGTTGCATAAGTACCCAATCCCAGACTATTGAATAATAAAATGACCCGCCTGGGGTCGGCTTTTATTATAGTTGTTGATCTGTTAACGTTTATCATTGAATAAATCAATATTTATTTAATACCGGAACTAGCCATACTCTGGATAAAATATTTTTGAAAGAAAGAATAGGCTATCATTATCGGCAATGCCAAAATAACCGCTGATGCCAGCTTTACTCCCAACTGGGCATCTGCACGACCCCCGACAGAAAATAGAGTTACCAATTGTGGCAGCGTCATGACTTGTTCATCTCTTACAACAATCAAAGGCCATAGAACTTCATTCCATGTTGTCATAAATGTCAGTATACCCACAGTTACAATGGTTGGGATGATACTTGGAAATAAAACCTGGAAAATAATTCGAATTTCACTGCAACCATCTATTCTCGCTGCGTCTATGAGCGCTTGAGGAATGGACATAAATGATTGGCGGAATAAGAGAATTGCAAAGTTATTAATCAGGAATGGGATAATTAAGGCCGTATATTGGTCTACCCAACCCAATTTTACGATGGTAATATAATTAGGTATTAATGTAATTTGAAAAGGAAGTGTCATTGTAAAAATGATCAGATAGAATATAAAATTCCGACCATTGAATTTGGTTTTCGCAAGGGCGTAACCAACCATAGATCCCAGCATAATTACGCCGAATGTAATTACACTTGAGACGAACATACTATTGAGTAAGGCCCGTCCAATTGGGATTTTACTAAACATGGATGTGTAATTATCAAAAGTGATGCTGTCAGGAAAGAATGTAAGACTTCCAATTTGTTTTTCTGGTGTAAGAGAGGCCATTATCATCCAGAAAAATGGATACAAAAAGGATATCGCCATAACGATTAATACGATATATATGATTGCCTTCTTCATTAGTATTCTTTCTCGATATATTTTTTCTGAATTATTATTATTATCAATATTATGAAGGCAAATGCAAATCCCAACGTCGCAGCATATCCCATATGATAAAATTCAAATGCTTGTTTATAGATGTACAAAACGGAAGAAAGTGAACTATTTAGTGGTCCTCCGCCCGTCATGACATATGGCTCAATAAATAATGAAAACCCACCTATCGTGGATAATATGATAACCATGAAAATGGTAGGATTTATGGCCGGTATCGTAATGTATCTTAATTTTTGCCATGAAGAAGCGCCATCAATTTCCGCAGCTTCATAATAATGTGCTGGTACAGCTTGAAGACCGACCAGAAATAAAATAATATAGAGTCCTACATTTTTCCAGGTTGCCATAATGGCGATTGATGGCATCGCCATATCGGGATTTGTCAACCATCCTACTCGGACTAGCCCAATGGATACTAATAATCTGTTTAACACACCACTATTAAAACCATATAGCTGTTGCCACATGATAGTCACTACTACGCCGGAAACTATGACGGGTAAGAAAAACACAGATCTAAATAATCCTTTGAATTTTATTTTGCCGTTTAAGAACACCGCTAATCCAAGTGCAAAGATGATCTGTAATGGAATGTGTATTATGAGAAACCAAATAGTATTTCGGAGTGACTTCCAGAATAAACGATCATTGAACATCCTTTCATAATTGTCAATTCCGGAATATTCCATTGGAGAAATGATATTCCACTTATGAAATGTCAAAAAGAAAGAAAACAATACAGGAAAGGCTACAAATACCAAGAAGAATAGCACGTATGGCGATATCAATAGATAGGGTATTAAATTGGTTTTCCTACTCATAATATCATTTTAAAAATTACCCAGTAAAACATCTACGGCTTTGGCAGCATCTGTAATAGCTTGTTCAGCTGTCTTTTTATTATGTATTACACAGAATTCATATTCCTGAGAAATGATATCCAGTACTTCTATTAATACTTCACAATTATCTGTGCCATATACATACTCTGATTGATCGACAAAAGGAATTAATTTGGGATATCGATTTAGTAAGTTTATAAATAATTCATTTTCTTTTAAATTTTGCCGGCGAGGAATTTGTCCTGATAATTCCATAAATTTTAAATCTCCAGAGTCATCAATCAGCGTTTTTATGAATTGCCATGCTAATCCGGGGTTTTTGCAAGTATTAAAAATTACCATATTCTTGGGATCAGCATAAGTATATACTTCGCCCTGGTGATCGTCTGGTACAGGCATATGCGAAATATTATATTCAAAATCTTCATCCTTGTATCTTTCGAGATAACTGACATCCCAAGCTCCAGTCCATTTCGTGGCAGTCGATCCAGCGAGAAATTTGTCAGAACCGACAGTGTTGGACTCTTTGGCGAAGTAACCATTTTTATATAGTTCCTGTAAAAAGGCGAAAACGCCAACGGCATATTCATTATTAAATGCTGCTTTATTGTCTTTTACTAATGGTGCTCCATGTGAAGCACCCAGATATAGCGGATAGAAATTGTTAAGACGCTGGTGCCAAATGTTTTTCACTTCCGTATCGCCGATCCATCTATCGATATAGCCATCACCATCCGTATCTTTGGAAAAAGCACGGCCAGCATTCAAATATGAGGTATAGGTTTTTGGCGCACCTTCTAATCCAAGTTTGTTGATTTCCTTCTGATTGTAAATGGTCATAAAGGGATTTATCTTCCAGGGGATTTGATAAATATGACCATCTGAGGAAGTTATTTCCTTAATAATTTTGTCACCACAACGAGCTCTTATAAAATCTGTAAAACCACTAATGGTATCCAAAGGAATTAATACTCCTGATTTGGCGTATACCTCAACTAATCCCTGCCACATATTGGCATATATATCAGGGGTGGTTCGGCCGACTACAGCAGCCATGATTACTTCTTCACTTGATTGTCCTTCCGGAATGGGTTGGCAATGGACTTTTGCATTTTGTTCTTCATTCCATTTGTCCGCAAAGTATTTCGAAAAGGCAATTTCCTGACTTGCATTAGATGACCAAAAGGTAATATCATCTTTATTTTGAGAATCAGTGCTGCAGGACCCAAGTGTCCCGATGGCAAGTAAGAGGAGCAAAAAGGTTGTTAATTTCATTAGAGCAACAATTCCAATATTTAAGGTTATTCTGACTTGTATGAATTTATGAAAGGATCCAACCTACAATACTTCGATCAGTTAGGAAGGTACATAATGTAAATCGATCCTCACTTTATATTTTTAGTAGACTGTTTCTTGCCCAGGGAATTTTTGCACACAGCTTAACTTTCTTTGACATCCAGGACTAATTGATGTTTTTAAAATTGAGTACATAAATAGAGTAAGACTGATTTGATCATTAATAATGACAAAGAATGTCATGATAAATGACAAAACAAGACATAATTCGTATCTTTGAAAAATGGAAACATTATGCTCTACCCTAAAACGCCTTCGTCTGGAACATGGTTATACAATCAAATCATTGGCTGATGAAGTCGGTATTCACCCAAGCCTTTTGTCAAGGATTGAGAAGGGAGATCGTTTGCCTACCAGGGAACAGATGGATGAGATCATCAAGTCACTAGAATTAGATAGCAAGACGACGTGGCAATTGTGGTATGCCGAGAAGATTATAGATGTTGTTGGGTATCAAAAGGATCCCAGATCCATCTTTGAAATCGCCGAATCCAGGATAGAATATCTAAGGAGTAAAAGTGCAATGGATACTCCAGGGATAAGCGATCACATTCAAAAGAAACTCGACACAATCGACCAACTCAAAGCAAAATATTCAATGCATTCAACTAAGAACACCATTGGGATGCAGAAGATGCGAGATTGGTGGAATACAGCATATACTTATGAAAGTAATCGGATCGAAGGGAATACCCTGACTTTTCAGGAAACCATGTTTGTCGTAGTCGAAGGGATGACGATCAGTGGTAAATCGTTAAGGGAACACCTGGAAGCCATTAATCATGCAGAGGCTATAGCATTCATCATGGATCTTCTTAAGGATAAGATAGATCTGTCTGCAAGAACGCTGTCTGAGCTTCATGGATTGATTCTCAGAGGTATCGACAGGGAGAATGCTGGAAAGTATAGAAAGGTACCCGTGCGAATAGGTGGTAGTGAACATATGCCTCCGCAACCTTACTTGTTGGATAAATTGATGGAGGATTATTTTATCAATTATACGGCGCAGAAATCAATACTGCATCCGGTAATTCTAGCTGCTGAAATGCATGAACGACTAGTAAGCATACATCCTTTTATAGATGGGAATGGAAGGACAGCGAGACTTGTGATGAATCTGATCTTACTTCAGCATGGATACACGATTGCCAATCTTAAAGGAGACTATGACTCCAGGATGCGATACTATACAGCGCTGGAAAGAGTACAGGCGGATGCAGACCCTGAACCTTTCTTTGATTTGATCACTGATGCATGTATAGAATCATTGGAGCAGCATATCGAGCAAGCGGAGGAATCCGTCTAGACCTAGTGGTATCTGGTGATTATGAAGCATCGGATACCTATTTTTACATATGCGAAGAACTAATCCAATAAAACCTATCCTATGTGCAATAGTCCTGGTGGTATGGATCGGGCTTCAGTTCTCTCATGCACAGGTAGATTCTACTTTTGCACCAAAGACAATGCAGATTTCGTCGATAAAAGGAGTAATCACGATTGATGGCGAGTTCAACGAAGCCACCTGGAAACAAGCCAAAGTCTATAGTGGGTTTTTTGAGCAATCGCCTCAGGATGGGAGACCTGCATCTAAGGAAACAGAAGTGCAGATAGCCTATGACGAAAGCGGAATTTACCTAGCTGCCACGATGTATGACGATCCCAATATCCTGGTTACATCACTGAAAAGGGACAGTTGGGGCCAAAGTGATGAATTTGCAATTTTATTTGATCCGGTGAATGCAAAGGCCAATGGGATGGCCTTCGGCGTCAATGCCCTGGGAGCCCAGACAGAAGCCTTGCTCTTTCCAAATGATGCAGATGACAGCTGGGACAATAGATGGAGATCTGCAACACGGAACTATGAAGATCGCTGGACACTGGAGGCATATATTCCGTTTAAGAGTCTCCGTTTCGAAAAGAACAACCTGGTATGGGGGCTCCAGTTTGTAAGAAATGATCCGGGCACCAATCAGACCCATGTTTGGTCACCAGTACCTCGCCAATTTGCAGATGCAGATTTCGGGTATTTTGGACAAATGTTTTGGGATCAGGCTCCCCAGGGTCAGGCCGGCAATATCAACCTGATTCCTTATGTAAGCGGATTGACAAGGAAAGACAATGCCAACAATACAACCGAAGATGACATCCAGATCGGTGGTGATGCAAAGATTGGAATTACGAGAAGTCTTAATCTGGATCTTACCATCAACCCCGATTTCTCACAAGTGGAAGTGGATAATCTTGTGACGAATCTGACGCGGTTTAGCATCTTCTTTCCGGAGCGGCGTCAGTTCTTTATTGAGAATTCAGATCTTTTTAATGGTTTTGGGCAGTTTGCGAATCAACCTTTTTATAGTCGAAGAATAGGATTGGACCCATCGGGACAGACTGTAC
>JAHHJQ010000352.1 GCA_018680005.1 Bacteroidia bacterium
TTTCTATAGTCATTATTGATTAAAGTACAACATAGGTATAAACTGACATATTACGTGTTTGCTTTGTGATATTCATTATGCCATCGACGATTGAAGGACCTTATCTCGCCTTAGTAATCGAACATGACCTTTTGGTTATTTCCGTCAAATGGATTGTTTTTAGGAGGTCCTGATCTTCTCTGGAGATCATATCCAGCACTTGTAGGCCATTATAAGAGATACGTAATATTTGGATATTGAGGTAGTTTTTCTGCGTATCAATGCTTGTCGATTTAGCCATCGATTTCAAGGATTTGCTATTACGACTAAGCATCCAATATTTGTATACGATCCGCTAAAATAGTTAAGTCAGCGGGTCATAAAAATACTTTAATAATCTATTGACTAATATTGTTTTGAACCAACTCCTCAAATTTGAATAAAGCATCTCTAAGTTCGATGTTTGAAACTTCAAATTCCGTTGCATCTCTTACAAAATATACATAAGACCAGGTGCCTGTTGCCAGTTGAGGTTCATCATGATTACCAGTGATCTGAACCTTGTTGTGTATTGCATTGTGAAATGCTGAAAATGCAGCAATATTCTCAGCGTTTTTAGATATTAAAAATTGGATTGTAGTATCGCGAAAAGAATGTTTTGAAACGATTACCTCTAGTTGATCAGCATTAGCAGTTGGATATATATTAAAATCTATTTGTCCGCCACCTTCTCGCACAAAGTGCATATGTTCATAAATTCCCTCTTCTTTTGATATTTCGGGTTGGGTTGATATGGTTTGTGTTGTCCTTGTACAGGAACAAATGATCAAAGTCGTAATAATCAGAAATGCAATTATTCTATTCATGTTATAGTTTATTTTTTAATAGCACTCAAACATATACTATTAGGTACGTTGATTTCTCAATTTCGTTCTGAAAACCATATTCGTTTACAAATGCAGAATAATTATTTGTCAAATTTCTAGTCTTTTACCCAAATGGTTATATGTTCTACTTTCATCTGTTGTCATGCATAATTTATTGATCCTATTCAACTCCAATTTCAGCATGATGTCGATCTGAGGATCATCGCCCATTGGGAAAATGTGTTGGGACCACATCATTTGGTGGCTGTCAGTGAAATGCTTTTCACCCGTGCAGCCAGGTCTTTCGCTTCATCACTGTTAAGATTAAAATTCATGGCTTTCGCGATTTTTTGGATCTGTGGATCGGCGATAATGAGTTCCAGTGGAAATGCTGTGGTACGTGCGATCCTGATGTCTTTAAAACCAGCATCCTGCACATACTGCAGATAATCATCCAGTTTTTCCGCACCGGCCACACACGCGATATGAACGGGTAGGGCAGTTTTGACAAAATAGGGGAGTTCCTTTTCCAGGATCACATCGCTAATGGATATGCGCCCACCTTTTTTTAATACCCTATACGCTTCTTTGTACACATCTCTTTTGTTGTTTGAAAGATTAATCACACAATTCGAAATAATATGATCGGCAATGTTGGCCGACAGGGGTAATTGTTCTATATCGCCTTTGATAAAATCGATATTATTGTAATCTCCTTGCTTTGCGTTCTTTCTGGCCAAATCCAGCATATCTTCAGAGAGGTCAATCCCAATTATTTTTCCGGATTTTCCAACCAGAGGAGCAACAATAAATGCATCAAAGCCAGCACCGGAACCTAAGTCCACAACGGTTTGTCCGATTTTGATATCAGCCAGAGCCGAGGGGTTGCCACAGCCTACACCTAAGTTGGCGTTCTCCGGTACGGCATTTAATTCTTGCGTGGAGTATCCAATCTGCTCTCCGACCGCTTTAGCATTTTCGGTGGGATCACAACAGGCAAATAGTTTTGAGAATAGACCGTTTTTGGTTGATTTTGCCAATTTACCGTAACTCTCGACTACGGATTGTTTTACTGAATTTGAATCCACTTTTGATCGTTTTATAGTCAATAATGGTATAAAGTTCAGTTAAGAAACCAGCTTATCAATTGATCTGGGTCAATTACGAGAAAGTTTCTTCCGAATTCTACTCAAAGTTTCTGGGGCGATTTGTAAATAGGAAGCCAGGTAGTTAAGTGGGACGCGCTGGAGCAATTCATTGTCCTCTTCCAAAACTTGCTTATATCTATCGGTGGCAGACAGATCTTTCAAAAACCTGTGATGACATTCTGTGGTGATCAATTCATTTTCTGCAACCATTCTACCCACTTGTTGCCAAAATATATTCTGGTTATACAATTGTTGTAATGCATCATAAGATAACACAACCAGCCTGGAGGATTCTATGGCCTGGATGGCTATTTCACTTTCTTGCTGAGTGATCAGACTGCCATAGGAAGTCGTTAGCGTATTTTCTTTACAAAAACATTTCGTGACCTCTTTGCCATCCGTTAGATAGTATAATCTCAATAATCCATCTTCGACAAAAGCGATATTCCTACATATTTTTCCGTATCTCAAAAAATAGTCTCCCGCGCTAATTTCTATCGTTGACAGATAGGGTAGGACCGCTTCAAAAACCTTAGGCGTATAATGCGGGAAATGCTGGAGATACGTTTTAAATGCTTCCATCGAAAGATATTGGACCGTTGGGAATCGACTTGAGTTAGTAATAAAACTAATTTATTTATATGGTGATTTCTATTCGATTGTTTTCGGGGTCCAAAATCACACTCTCATAATAGCCATCTCCAGTGGTTCGCGGTGCTCCAATTATCTGAAAACCATCTTTGCTCAATTGACTGGCTAGTGAGTCGACCTTTTCTTTGCTTCCTACAGATATAGCAAAGTGGATAATTCCAATATTCTCGGATTCGATATTATTGCTATTTTCAGGAATTTCTGGTTTATGCATGAGTTCAAGTCTACAAACTCCATCAAATGTGATAAAATAAGATGAGAAATTCTTTTTTGGATTATGATACAACTCACCTGCTTTTCCGTTGAAATATTTTTCGTAAAACGATTTCATTAATTCCAGGTCTTTTACGTAAATAGCTATATGTTCTATTTTCATCTGTTGTCATTCATTGTTCACTAATCGTATTCAACTCCAATTTCATCATAATGTCGATCTGTGGATCATCACCCATTGGGAAAACATGTTGGTCAAACGCCACAAAACCATTTTTCTGATAGAAACGCAGGGCTCTGGGATTCTTTTCCCAGACGCCCAACCAGACATAGTCCACCTTTTTTTGCCTTGCGATTTTGATGGCCTGCTCATAGAGCATTTGCCCTACCTTTTTGCCGTGAAACTTTTTCAAAACATAGATCCGTTCGATTTCCAGTGCATTGTGATCCTGGTTTTCGGTTTGAGCATCACCAACATTGATTTTTAGGTATCCGATGATTTCGTTATCGAGTTCCGCAAAGTAGAATGCTGAGTTTTTGTTGGTTAGTCCAGTGGTCAGTGTTTCTTTGGAAAACCCTTCCGCCAGATAAGTATTCATATTTTCTACAGTATTGTAAGCGGCAAATGATTCTGTGAAAGTCCGTATGCCGATAGCTTGTAATTGGTCGATGTCGTCGAAGGTTATTTTTCTGGTTTTGATTTTTTTCATTTTGTGTGATGTACGGTTAAGGTCGGTAGGCGTGATATGAGATACGAAGAATCAGTGTTAGAAAGGAACTTTTTGACTATAGATTATCAACACTCAGCTTTGCTGGCCGCTCGTTACTTTCAATTTATACTTTTCAGGTTTGGTTTTAGTCCTTACAATTATTTGTCTTGCTTCTAAATCGAGTTTTACAGTTGCTCCATACCATTGAATACCTCCTTCAAAATCATCCTTTACTCTTGAATATAGCTCTTCCATAAGTTCTGTATGCGTCAGTTCAAATTCACCTAAAATCGTTAATATATTATCCTTTATGAAATTATACTTTTCCAATGAAATTAATTTATTGGTCTTACCCTCTTCCGGATGTAAGGTTTGAATTAATTTTGCTTTCATATAAATGGTTGGTGCTCTGATTGAACTATTGGGTTACAATCTTTGTCCAAAAGTCAACAAATTATTATCCGGGTCAAGTAAAGCAAATTCCCTTTGCCCCCAAGGTTTATTCTGTAGTTTTCCATTTGGGTGTATAGGTGTTTTCCGATCGAGGAAAGATGTATATAATGTGTCAATGTTGTCGGTCCTGATATAAACCTGGCCATAGTTTTCTTTCGGATCAAGCGCCTTAAACTCAAAAAAATGAATTTCAATATCGTCTTTTGCAAGTATTAAATAGTCACCGTAGTCGCTAAGCTCCTGAAAATTCAATTGGTCCAAATAAAATTCTTTAGTTAGCACTTTATTTCGCATTGGTAGTTTAGGGTTGATGGCTGTGAGCATATTTCTTAATTATATTTTAGTCTTGATTTTGATCTCGTTTTGATTTTCATTTGATGATGTGTTGAAAATCTTCTTTTTGGGTCAAGTATTCTAATGCTAATATCCAAACTATTTTCATACAGAATATAACTTTCTGCATTACAGGCATGTGTTCTAAAAACGTCCTCGTAGAGTACATATTAGCACCAAAATAAAAAGTTAACAGGAAACTATTGACATGATTTTCATTAAAGTCAATTAAGAGTACGGGCACTTGCCATTGTCGATCTGCTATTTTTTAAAAGCTGGCGGGCATGCTCAGCTTTGGCGATTATAAATTCGGTGGTTGGTGTGATGAACTAAATGTAGCAACCTGACTAATGTTACAAATTAATAAACCTTTGCCGGTCATTGATATACGAAGAAGGAGTTTGGTCGGTGATGTGTTTGAAATCTTTAATGAAATGTGCCTGGTCAAAGTAACCGCAATGGTAAGCTATATCGGTTAAGTTAAGCGATTGATTTTGTTCAAGCATCTGCATCACTTTATTGATTCGTATAAGTCTCAGATATTGTTTTGGGCTGATGCCAATCAATTCCCTGAACTTTCTTTCAAGTTGACGCCTGCTTATATTTACCTTCGTTGAGATCTCTTGCACATTATTGATTTGGGCGTTAGATATTATCCTTGCAGCTCTAGTCACATAATTTTCTTCTACTTTTTGTTTTGATATAATATTTAATAGAAATATTTCGGTCCTGGCGATCATTGCGCCTACGCTCTTTTCTTCTCTGATTTGATGGCAAAAGTCCAGGAATTTATTTTCCAGGACTGCTTCAATGTCTCCGTAATTTTCAAAAATTTCACTTCCTCGTATCCGAAGGATGTAGGGAAGTGCTTCTGGTTTAAAACGAATTGAAAAAATTGGTACTGTTTCACTAAAATGTACCTGATAGGCTCGTGAAAACATCCCAATGAGCATATAATCCGGAGTGTAAGCTAAATGATTGTCAGTTGGGAGTTTACAATATAATTCTTTCAAATGGATGATCAATTCCAGACAACCATTCGGAATGATTTTAAAAGATCTGTTTGGTTCCGCAAGAGTATTAAATGAGCCTCTATAATATTTATCCACAAATGGAGCTAAAAACGGAGAAGGAGTATATTCTTTTACAGAGATCATATTAGATCAATTTCATCTAAGATACTCATGTCAAATAGAATTAGCAGAGCTTATTGAGTTTTCGTGCCTTCTTTTTCCCAAACTTCCCGAAGTACGGTATCCAGGCCTAGCAATGTTTCTTGACAGTTTCCATTAAACGATGAACCATGCATAGTGGCAAGCGTATTCGGATTCAGTTCAGCCAGATTTTTGATGATCTCTCCAGTACGTTTTGTATAAGGTGTGTAGCCCATTAAAGGCCCTTGTTCAAATTCGAGTAATGATTTTTTATGTAAGGATAGAACATCTGTATCAGTAAGTGCTTTAAGGTCACCATTTTGGTGAAGGATATCTGAACAGAAAAGAGTCTTGTTGCTCTCTTCAAATAATACGCCCGCATCCCAACCGTGAGGCAACTGTGGTGTACGAATAAAACGGTATTGGTACTTACCTGTGGAAATAGTGTCACCTTGAGCCATCGCATGAGC
>JAHHJQ010000375.1 GCA_018680005.1 Bacteroidia bacterium
CTTTATAATCAGGTAAATAATGAACTGAGACTTGACATAAAGTCCCCTGAAAGTGATCGATGGAATCCAGATCGCCAATGGCAAGTAAGAATTTTAAAAGATGAAAGTGATATCGCTTTTACCATTCCTGGAGGAGATTTGTACATATCCTCCGGACTGCTTAAAAAACTCAGATTCGAAGCTGATCTATATTACATTTTAGCGGTAGAAGCTATAATTGTCCAGGATCAACATCTTTTGGAGGGACTCATCGAATACTACACGATCACACCACTTTTAGAACTTGGACAAACGGATATGGATATAGAAAATCGTTTCACAGATATACATCAGGTAATTGCCGAGATGTCCTATGATGCAGAAGCCATTCAGGAAATTCAATATGAAGCCGAAGCTTTAATTTGTAGATCCTCTCTTTATGATCCCTCGGTTTACGCTTCATTTAGTAAAGAATTGATGCCCACGTCTCAGTGGCTTACAAACCGGAGACTTTCATTGATATCTTCCGCGCAAGAGCCATGTGGAGACCTGAAAACCAATGGAAGTTATAGCGAGCAGGTACTAGAAAAATTGGATTGAATAACCTACTGATGTTTTTGTAAAGATTGTCTCCGCCAATGAAAGATCATGGCAATGATGATAATCGTCTCCAAAACGAAAATGAAGGTATACTTGGTTGAGAAAGACATTATCTGTGGAATCACTTTGTTCATTGCAGACCACAACCCATTCAATCCCAGAAAAACAGTCAGAATCACAATTAGAAAGCTCAAAATATTGAGTGAAAGGGAATTGATTTCATTTCCCAAAAGTTTCCGGTCATTGACGGCCAGAAAAAGCAGACACACCACAATGGGAAGCAGACATCCATTGATCGCCTGGGCCGCAATGATGGCAGGAATCGGTTTGATATCCAAAAGACCCAGAAATACCCCAACCACTAGAACGCCTATCCAGACATACCTGAATCGATTGATGGAGTCTCCCTCCTTTCCAAAGACACTCTGAGCGGTAATCGCAGCAGCTAGCGGTGCCGTAATACTGGAACTCAAACCTGCTGCAAAAAGGCCAAATCCAAAAAATATCGCAGCCCATGATCCAGATTTTTCCGAGATAGCATTGGCAAGATTCATAAAGCTAAATTCTCCCTCGACACTTGTTCCTGCAAGAAGAATTGCGCACGATATCAATCCGCCTATAGCGACAGCACCGATTATCCCGAATCGCATTTCTTTCAATGACTGACCTTTGCTAATTCCCGATGCCAGAAATAGATTGTAAGGAACTATGGTTGTTCCAATTAATCCAAGGATGGTCACTAGAGATTCGTTATTTACTCCAATAGGTCCTGACCAAGTCGTCACTCCTGAAAGCGCAGAGATTGCCACCCACACAAATAGCAAACCCATTCCTGCTACGATAATACCCAGGGCGGCTGTAATACGGTTCATCGAACCTGACCATAGAATTAAAAATGCAACAATTCCAACAACGAAAACCATAATCCACACCGGCCAATCTGTAATCAACTGAATCCCTGAAATAGCACCAATGATATTACCCGCCTGAAATGCTACACATCCAAAAATAATGGCGCCAGTAACTAACCATGGAATGGAACCGGATCGAAACCTGGAAGCGATGACTTGTCCTAAGTTTTGACCACTTACTATGGTTAGGCGGGCAGCAGCTTCCTGAAGAATAATGGTACCTATGGTAGACAGGATCAAAGCCCAAAGCAAACCCGTACCAAATTTAGCTCCCGCACTGGATGCTGTAGTGACCGTTCCCGGGCCGATGAATGCCGCAGAAATGATAAACCAAAAGAAGATACTAGACCATCGCGAAAAGTATTTTTCATTTTCCATAGAGGAACTTATGATTTTTTGAGATAACCACCACCTCCCGGTGTTTTAATAACCACACGTTCACCTTTCAACATCCTGGTAGCTGATATACCTTTAATTGATTCTATTTGCCCATTCTTACGATAGACAACTTGCTCACCCACCTTTCCGGTTTCTCCGCCTATCATCCCATACGGAGGAATGATTCTATGCTGAGAAATTATTGTCATATCTACATTCTCCAGAAAAGTAACATCCCGGATGACACCTTCACCACCTGGCCATAACCCATCTCCTCCTGAATCTTTTCTGAGACTAAATGCATTGAGACGGACGGGATAATTGTGTTCTAATTCTTCAACATCTGTAATTCGGGTATTTGTCATATGCTGATGGGATCCGGAACGACCTTTAAAGCCAGGGCCACCGCCCACTCCTCCCGCAATAGTTTCGTAGTATCCAAAATTATCATTACCGAACAGGAAATTATTCATGGTCCCCTGGCTACAGGCAGCCAGTCCAAAAGCCTTGATCAAGGTATCCACCAGACGTTGACTTACCTCTGTATTTCCGCCAACAACGGCAGGACACTTATCGGGATCTTCGTGAAAATCAGGATTCAGGAAAGATCCTTGGGGTATCCTGATTTCAACATTGTCTAAGAATCCTTCATTTAGCGGGATATCCTCCTGAACCAATAATCGCAGAACGTATAAAATTGCACTATATACAATAGACAAATTGGCATTCAGATTGGCCGGATGTACTTCCGAAGTTCCTTCAAAATCAAAAATCGTCCTGCCCCCTTCTCCAAAGATCCTTACTCTGATTTTATGCCCATCGTCCAAGTATTCCTGAGCGTGATATTCCGTTCCGGAGTCAAGCAAGGATTTGATAATAGCATTTTGTTGAATTGCATTTGTAGCCAGATCAGTCAACCCTTTCATATAATGATGAACTTGCTTAAGTCCATACTTAGATGCTAATACCTGGAGTGTCTTTTTCCCATATTCCAGCGAGGCTACACCGGCCTTGATATCTGCAATATTGTGATCAGGCAATCTGGATGGGTATTGATGCGTGGTCAAGGCATTAATAATTTCGGACTCCAATAGAACTCCTCCTTTCATTAGATTAAATAACTCAAATATTACCCCTTCCTCACTTAAGCTTTGTGCATCGGGTGGCATAGAGCCGGGCAATTTTCCGCCTATCTCTGCATGATGGGCTCGATTGATCAGATATCCGATAAGTTTATCTTCTTCATCAAATGCCCCCATCATCATAGTTAAGTCCGGAAGATGGGATCCACCGTATCTGGGATGGTTTGTCATGATGACATCTCCTGGCTTAAGACTTACTTCTTCAAGCATCAGACGTGCGCATATGCCCAGGCTTCCCAAATGAACAGGTATATGGGGCGCATTGACCAACAACCTTGCATCCGGAGTCAATATTGCGCAAGAAAAATCAAGGCGCTCTTTTATGTTCACGGAGAAAGAAGTTCGTTGAAGTTGATTTCCCATTTCTTCAGCGATCGCACTGAATCTGTTTGTAAAAAGTGCTTGATGGATCGATTCATTTTCAATGCGCTCCTGATTTGTTTTTTCGGTACTTCTGGTAAGAATGACATTTCCATATTTATCTGACACGCCATTCCATCCATGAGCAATGTATGCAGTACTATTATCATGTTTAAGTATTGCAGGCCCACATATTTTTGCTCCTGAAGGAATATGGGTATGATCTATTATCGTTTGATTGATCTCTGTTAGAACTGGAGACTCCGTCGTTATATGCTTAGGAAATTCAACGTCCTGATGAATCTGACCAACCACCTCAATCCTTTCTACTTCGATAATGGAACCCTCCGGGTAATAGCCATATCGATTTGAGTATCTGTTTTTGAATACTTTGATGATCTCATCATCGTGAAGCATATCACATTGGATCGTGTCCGATTGCCCGCTGAGTCTTAAATGAATAAAATGGTGTGCTATAATATCTCCTTCATAGTGTATGTCTTCGGCTCTAAATGCTTCATGGATTTCTGTATCCAGCTTTTCAAACCATGGATCTAATAGCTCATATGCTTCATCGAGAGGCTTTAGAACTTGTCGTTTTATGATCTTCTCCAGAGGGGCACAAAAAATACCAAATGCACTCAAAATACCAGCATCATAGGGAATCACAATCTTGCGCATATCCAAAATCTCTGCGATGGCACACGCATGTAACCCTCCAGCTCCACCGAAAGCACAAAGAACGAAATCAGAAGGATCATATCCCTTTGCTATGGATATCTGTTTAATGGCTTGTGCCATTTTTTCATTAGCTATTTGTGCTATTCCTTTCAAAATAGTTTGGTCATCCAAGTGCCCTGAACCTATATCCATTTTGAATTTTGCCAGAGCCTCACGAGACTTATTAATCTGTACTGGAATCTTAAAATCTGACAACGGAATCTTACCTAACAAAAGATTTACATCTGTAATCGTGAGTGGACCACCATCACCATAACATGCCGGACCTGGTGAAGCCCCGGCACTTTCAGGACCCACAGTAATTTGACCATTCTTGAAATCAACAATAGATCCTCCACCTGCAGCCACTGTATGAATATTCATCGCCGGTGTTTTAATCTGGGTATTTCCGATATTCAATTCATCCACATAATCGAAAAGGCCATCATATCGCGAAACATCAGTACTTGTACCTCCCATGTCAAATGCGATCATGCGGTTCTCACCAATCATCCTGGCCATATTAGATGTTCCCACAACTCCTCCAGCAGGACCACTCAATAAGCTGTCCTTGGCCACAAATGATTCTGCAGCTACCAATCCACCAGAGCTTTTCATGATGTATATTTCAGAACCCAGAATAGAATTATTGATATTCTGAACATAGCTATCTACTATAGGGTGCAGATAGGCGTTGATCACAGTGGTTTTTGCTCGTTTTAGATAATGTATGGTTGGACTTAGCCGATGGGATATGGATACGTTGTTTTGTTCTAGTTTTTCCAATGCCGAGACTACTTTATTTTCATGTATTGGATTGACATATGCATTGACCAAACAAATACCCCAGGAATCTATTTTTCCTAATTGAATAAATGCTTCAATACGCTCTGTAAGATTTTTTGGGATTTCTGTGATGACATTACCGCTCGCATCGATACGCTCCTCTATTTCGAAAACGCAATCATAATAAGTTGTTCTATCCGGAATGTCTAACTGAAACAAATCTGGTCTCTGTTGATTATCGATAACCAATAAGTCCCTAAATCCCTTGGTTACGATAAATCCGGTCCTGGCACCTGACTTCTCCAGAATGGCATTGGTCCCTTTTGTGGTTCCGATATGAATCTTCATGGCAGGAAATATGGACCCTAATGAAGTCCCTGTCAAAATCCGGGTGGCCAGAACTGGGGCTTCTTCTTCAGAAGTTATTTCAAATAGGTCATCCTTTTGAACATGTAATTTTTGAGCTAGGAGGATACTTGATGTAGCAAGATCGATGGACTTCACTTTTGCCTCCTTATTGGTTCCCAATATTCTAAAGCGAAACCCTATGAATATATCAGTCTTTGCTGGCCAGTTGTGTTCAATGAAAAATCTATCAGAATGTTTGCTTTCCTTGATGGTACCTCTGAGCACGCTAGCGCTAAGGACCTTGAATCTGTGCACCATACCCATAGGGCTGACACCGTAGCAATCTGTAAATGTTCCTCCGGTATCAATAGCAATCTTCCACATTCGAACGGTTTGTGTCCAACTAAAATTAAAAAAGTCCTTCTTATCAAATATAACTGAATAATGATTCAGTTATATTTAGCTTCATGCCACGAGTAAAAGACCAGTCAAAGTTAGAAGCTATCCACAATGCTACACTCACGATAGTTAATAAAAACGGATATGCCGGATTCAAAATGAGTGAAGTAGCGCACAAAGCCAAAATTGCTACGGGCACTCTCTATATCTACTTTAAGAACAAGAATGATCTGATCAATGATCTATATCTAAGAGTTAAGAAAAGGTCCGTTGAAAAAATTTTCAAAGACTACGATCCGACGGCCCCTTTCATGATCGGATTTGAAAAGATATGGCGCAATTATTTGTCGTACAAATTGTTCAACCCTGAGGAAAGCTTGTTCGCCGAACGATATTTTCGATCCTCGTATCTTCGTCCTGGAGTTGTACAAGAAACAGAAAAATTACTTTATCCCATATTTGAACTGCTGGAAAGAGGAAAGAATGAAAAACTCATCGCCAATATTCCTACTGAATTATTAACTGCTCAACTGCTAGGAGGACTCAAGGAAATATCGGATTGGCACTTATCCAGACAACTAAATCTCAACATTGCAAACACAAAGTATGCGTTTGATATGGCATGGAAAAGCATACGTAGGTGAATACCCATTCATTTATAACAAAATTCTTACAGCGATTATTGACATTGATCAAGCTCATATTTCATATATTATGAAATAAGTGAATATTTATTCATTTAATGGTTCTATTACTCAAGAATTTGCCCCTATATCCTTTGAGCTGATAGTATAGGTACAGGATCGTGTATCGTCAGTGTTTGAGCTAATCCATCTACAACTTCAAAATGAATCTTTACAGATGGAGCTCCTCCCGGTGCAAAACTATGTTGATCTATTCTTTTTAGCATTCGGCCTGTGAATGTGCCTCTTTGTAAAAAAAGAGCATTTCTGCTATTAAGTGTAACTTCAAAAAATTCGTTCTCGCCTTTTCCAAAATCATATCTGCCTAAATAGATTTCTTGTTCATCTGATGAAATATCCTTTGACATTTCCTGTTGATCCGCGTCACCTACGGATTGTAAATATTCCACCAATGCTTCTTGTTTTTCCTTCTCAATGCCTTCCACATTTTTTCTTCGCAAGCGCATTTGTGCATGAAACAATAAAGTCAATCCATGAGGTCCTCTAACGCTCTGAATTCCTGGTATTGCATCAATAGATGACCTTACTGCTTCCAATTTACCCAACATTGCCAGCGTAAATAGATTAGGTCTGGCACCATGATCAATTAGCAATTCCGCAATGTCCTTTCGGCCCATATGGGATGCTGCCCCCAAAGCACTTTCCCAATCACCAAAACCCCAGTCATAAGTTGCCTTCGCCAATTCGGGTCTTTTATCCACAAGTTCTTTGACCAGATCGTAATCGGAATGTGCTGCACCGACTATCTCTCTGACATCGTCATAATGAGTGGACGGGTAACGTGAAGGTATTGGGTCTACTACCGGTGCATTAGCATCCATACCAAGTTTAAGCATAGGTGTAATACCAAAAATGGCAAAAGCAGATTGTCCGATAAAATTCCTACGTGAGCTTATCATATTTGAAAGAGTTGTTGATATTTCTAAACTTATCTTATTTATTAGCGCTCGCGAACTTTGGAGTAATCATTAACGAAGTCTTATGGCAGAGGAGGATTCTGTGCTGATCAATTAGTAATTTGATACTAAATTTTGGCTTAAATTAGGTTCTTATCACTAAATTCGAAATTCTAAAAAGGGGCAGAAGTTAGACCTAGAATAGTTGATACAACTTCCGCAATAGAACATAATATCTAAAAACATAAAGAAATGAGATTAAAGGACAAAGTAGCTGTAGTTACCGGTGGTGCCCGTGGAATAGGGCAGGCAGTATCTGAACTATTTGCAAAGGAAGGTGCAAAAGTTGTGATTTGGGATCTGCTGGATGTTGGATCCGAAACAGCCCAAAATATTATAGATAGCGGAGGGGTTGCAGAGTTTTCAAAAATATCTGTTACTAATCGAAATGCCGTGAGATCAGATCTTGCAAGAATCAATGAAAAATATGGTAGCATTGACATTTTAATCAACAATGCAGGTATTACCAGAGATAAATCATTAAGTAAAATGACAGATGAAGAATGGGATCTTGTCATAGACGTTAATCTCAAAGGAGTATTTATCTGTACTCAGGAAGCTTCCCATTATATGAAGTCTCAGAGTTATGGACGCATAGTTTCGGCTTCTTCCACGACAGGTGTTTTTGGAAATTTCGGTCAAACCAATTATGCTGCTTCCAAGGCCGGTGTCATAGGCATGACAAAGACCTGGGCGATAGAATTAGGTAAATATGGCATCACATGCAATGTAATAGCACCTGGTTTCACGCTCACAGATATGACGGCCGCCATGCCACCTGAAGTTATTGAAGCCGGCAAAAAATTAATACCTATGAGAACCGTTGCTGATCCTATCGACATCGCATATGGATATCTATATCTGGCATCAGATGAAGCAAGATTTGTCACTGGAGTTACAATTGCAATTGATGGTGGCGTAACCAGACGATAATCATTCAGTTTTAAAACCAATTTGACCATGCCAGACGTGCAACATATTTTTTATAATAGTCTTTCCTTACCTGTAGTCGCGGCCCCGATGTTCTTGATATCGGGCCCCAAATTGGTTACTACATGTTGCAGGAGTGGTATCATAGGTACCCTCCCTGCCCTGAATCAAAGATCCTCTGAAGGATTTGATCAGTGGCTCACCGATATTGAAAACGATCTGAATTCATTTGAAAACGAGACAGGAAGAAAGCCTGCACCATACGGTGTCAATTTGATTGTCCACCGAACTAATCCAAGACTACAGGCGGATCTTGACATTTGTGTTAAGCATCAAGTTCCTATTGTAATCACATCTCTTGGTGCAGTATCTGACCTTGTCAAAAAGGTGCATGGCTATGGTGGGTTGGTCTTTCATGATGTAACGAACAGAAGACATTCAGAAAAAGCTATGGAGGCTGGTGTAGATGGTTTGATTCTGGTTAGTGCCGGAGCCGGAGGTCATGCTGGATTGCTCAATCCCATGCCATTTATTCAAGAAATCAGAAGTTTTTTTGATGGGATCATTCTCTTGTCAGGATGCATGAGCAATGGTGGTGATGTTGCATCTGCCATGCAAATGGGTGCAGATCTTGCCTATTTAGGCACCAGATTTATCAACACAGACGAGAGCCGTGCCGATGACGATTACAAACATATGATCATGGAAAGCAAGACAAGTGATATTGTTTATACGGCAGCTGTATCCGGTGTACATGCTAATTTTCTTCGGCCAAGCCTAGAAGCTATGGGCATCACCCAAGAGCTCTGGGGTATCAAGAAGAAAATTGATTTTGGAAGTGAATTAGATGCTCAAAAGGCAGAAGCAAAAGCCTGGAAAACTATTTGGTCCGCAGGACAAGGTGTTGCCACCATCAATACAGAAAGCAGCCCCGTTGAGGAATTAGTGCGGAATATGAAGAATGAGTTTCACGAAGCCATTGACAGACAATTGGCGTTTAAGACCAAATTTGCATGAGCTCCATTCAGGAACCAATACGTATAATCCTTCCGAATCATTTCGACGGATCGACAGTCAATGCCTGGCTTTTTGTTGAACCGGAACCTATTCTGGTAGATTGCGGAATGCTAACTGAAGATAGTTGGAATGCATTGGTCCGGGGAATTCGCCAAAATGGCCTTGAAATGGGTGACATTTCAAAATTGATTATAACACACGGGCATGCTGATCATATGGGTATGGCCAACAAAGTTGCTGAAGAAAGTCAATGTGAGGTTTGGATCCCGGAATATCTATTGGATTGGGCCATTGATCTTGGCACCCAATTACGCCAAAGGGATAGAATATATCGGGATGTTTTCAATTCGCACACCGACAATGATCTTTATCAATTAGAAGACTACAGCAACATGCTGCTCAAAGTATGGGAACCTATTTCCAAAGATAGATTGCGTGTTTTCGACAATGATGCTGTACTCAAGATTGGTCTACATGAATGGCAGACTTTTTACACACCGGGGCACTGCATCAATCAGGTTGTATTTTATCAACCGGAATATCAACAGCTGATATCTGGAGATATGATATTGAACCGAACTCCAGTCCCTTATCCGGATGCCGGAATTGGAAATGATCAAGTTAGATGCCAATCCCTACGTCTGCTATTGAATTCATATAAAACGATTTCAAAGTTGAAAATTCAACACGTCTACCCTGGTCATTTTGAAATAATGGGATGTCCTGAAAAGCTGATACAAAAACAAGTTAATCGTATAGAGCTGAATATCCAGAAATGCTTTGCGTGGATACATGAGGGAATACATGATTTTGAAACGATCATTCAAAAATTGTATCCCAAAAGAATCAATGATTCTACATTCTTTATGACCATAGCCATTTTGGACTTTCTGGTGTACGAAAAGAAAGTAGAATCAAGAATTATAAATAAGAAATCAACCTATTTCCCCATCAGAGAAAGTGTACTTTCATCTACATCATGAAAAAGTATAGCCAATGAATTTTGAATTCACCGAGAAATCTAAAGATCTACAGGCTCGCGTAAGGGCCTTTATGGATGATCATGTTTATCCTATAGAAAATGAATATGAAGAATATGTAATCTCGAACGACTGGAAACAGTATCCGGGGATGGCTGCCTTGAAACAAAAGGCTTTAGAAGCTGGATTATGGAACCTCTTTCTACCCGAAGAATATGGTCACTTGAGTCCAGGATTAACCAATCTGGAATATGCTCCTCTAGCTGAAATTATGGGTCGTATACCGTGGGCATCTGAAATATTCAATTGTAGTGCACCAGATACCGGTAATATGGAGGTATTGGCCAAATATGGTGATAGTGCTCACCAGGAGCAATGGTTAAATCCACTAATGAAAGGTAAGATCAGGTCAGCCTTTCTAATGACAGAGCCCGATGTGGCATCTTCTGACGCTACTAATATTGAAACCTCCATAGTTCGGGACGGAGATGAATATGTGATAAACGGCAGAAAGTGGTGGTCTTCAGGAGCTATGCACCCGGAATGCAACGTGTATATCGTGATGGGGAAAACCGATCCAACGGCTGCCCGTCATGTCCAGCAAAGCATGATTTTGGTGCCAGCTGATGCACCCGGTATAAATGTACTTCGACCCCTCTCAGTATTTGGATACTATGATCAGCCTCACGGACATTGTGAAATCCTACTGAAAGATGTTCGGGTACCAGCAAGTAATCTGTTGCTTGGAGAAGGACGTGGCTTTGAAATCGCCCAGGGGCGTCTTGGTCCAGGGAGAATACATCACTGCATGAGATTGGTAGGTGTTGCACAAAGGGCTTTGGAACTTATGTGTATCAGAGTAGCCCAAAGAGAGGCATTTGGAAGAAAGATAAAAGACTTCTCCAGCATACGTCAGGAAATTGCTAAATCAAGATGTGAAATTGAGCAAGCCAGGTTATTGACACTTTCGGCTGCAGACAAGATCGATAAATATGGTGCTAAAGGTGCTAAAGATCTGATCGCCATGATAAAAATCGTTGCACCTACAATGGCATGCAATGTCATTGATCGAGCGATGCAGGCACATGGGGGTATGGGTGTGAGTGCAGATACTCCTTTAGCAGGTTTATATAGTTATGCGCGGACAATTCGAATTGCCGATGGTCCGGATGAAGTTCATATGTATCAGCTTGGGCGAAATACAGTAAAACAGGTCCAGGAAATTATAATTAAATAATAGCTGTGCACCATTATTCATTATTGTCTGCCTTCAGAGATGCCATCAGATGTATTTCACCATCTCTATGTCAGATATGTGGTGAGGCTTTGGTATACGATGCTCAGATTGTCTGTCTTTCTTGTGAAGAGGACTTGCCCGTAACATCGTTTCATATGCAAAAAGACAACCCATTCACGGATAAATTTTTTGGCCGGATAAATCTCCAGGCAGGTGCGTCCTATCTTTACTTCACGAAAGAGGGCATTGCACAAAAACTTGTTCATCAACTTAAATATAAAGGGAAGACCAAACTAGGAACATCTCTTGGACAGAGATATGGTCATGTACTAAAAGAATCATCACTCTTTAAAAATATTGATTTAATAATGCCCGTGCCTTTGCATAGAAAGCGTCTACGAAGTCGAGGATATAATCAAAGTTCACTTTTTGCTAAAGGGATATCGGAGACTATGGATATCCCGATGGATTCAAATAACGTCATTCGCCACCGTGCGACAAAAACTCAAACCAGGAAGACTCGTCTCGAAAGATTTCAAAATGTTGATGGTGCTTTTCGTGTATTAGATCCTAAGCAACTTGAATACAAAAATGTACTGTTAGTTGATGATATTCTCACGACTGGAGCTACTTTGGAGGGGTGTTCAAAAGAATTATTGAAAATTCCGGGACTACAACTAAGTATGGCGACTATTGGATTTGCATATTTCCAATAGGCTAGTTTTCTTTTGCTGGGGTAAGAAGATCAAATGCTGGTATTTTTACGTCAAATGATTCTTTTGATTCCAAATTTATCATTTGAAAACTACCCCGCATTTGCCCTATTTCTGATTTTAAAGGACACCATGATCGATACCTATGAATATCACCGGGTTTTAGTATTGGTTGTTCTCCTATTACCCCATCACCTTTGACTTCTCTACGATCACCAATTGCATCAAAAATGCGCCAGTGTCGAGAGAGCAACTGAATTGTATCCATGCCTTCGTTAATGATTGTGATATGATAGCTAAAAACGTAGTTGGAAACAGCAGGCTCTGAATGTCTAGCGGCGTATTCCATCTCTACCGCTACGGTAACACCATTTGTGGTTAACTTATTCATCATTCAGATTCAGATAGGCTTCTATAATTTTCTCTGCCTGTGCAAAAGCATCAACTAATATATCATTAACTAAAGTAAGATCGAAATAGTTCGCGAAAGTCAATTCTCTTGAGGATCTGTCCATTCTTTTCTGCAAACTTGATGCACTTTCGGTTTTTCTGTTCTTTAACCGATTCAACAATTCTTCCTCTGATGGAGGTTGGATAAAGATAGACAGAGAATTGTGTGGGTAAGTTTTCTGAATGTTCCTGGCTCCATAGACTTCAATATCAAAAACAATATGCTTTTGTTCAGCCCATAATCGCTCCACTTCAGATTTTAGCGTCCCATAAAACTGATTTTCATAAACTTCCTCCCATTCAACGAATTCACCATTATCAATTTTATGCCTGAATTGTTCATGACTCAAAAAATAATAGTCCTTGCCATCGATTTCACCCGGTCTCTGTTCCCTGGTTGTGGCTGAAATTGAAAAGTCTAGTTGAGGATATTTTGAAAGTAAATGACGTACAATGGTTGTCTTACCGGCTCCGCTGGGGGCTGTAATAATGATCAGCTTACCATTCTGAATTTTGTTAGACTCGCCTCTCTTTGTCATTATTTAGCACGCATTTGCTAATTGTTCTTTTATCTTTTCAAGATTATCTTTCATGGTTACAACTAACTTCTGAAGCTCTGATGAATAAGCCTTCGCACCAAGGGTGTTGATTTCACGACCCATTTCTTGACTGATAAAAGCCAATTTTTTGCCTTTTTGGACATTTTGTTTTTGAAGAATCTCAAGAAAATATTTGCAATGCTGCGCCAGCCTTACTTTTTCCTCTGTGATATCGATTTTTTCCAGGTAATAAATCACTTCCTGTTCAAATCTGTTCCTGTCTATTTTTTCGTTACTCAGATGCTCCTCAAGTTGTCGATTAAGTCGAACTTTAATTTTATCAATTCTGGACTTTTCTAAAGGATCTACCTGATTGAGCAGAGATTCTATGTCATGAATCTGATCGATCAAATCTTTCTCCATTGCCTGTCCTTCCCTCAATCGGAATTTGTTAAATTCCTCTATTGCAGCATTCAATGTAGCTCTTAGTGCTGACCATTCTTCCTCGTCAACATCCCCTTCTTCTAATGAAATCACATTTGGAATCCTGAGTATTGCCTGTAATACATCTTCACTTTCAAAATCTAACTCTTGCTGTAATACTTTGATGTCCTGGTAGTAATTTCGAAATAGTCGTTTGTTAATCGTTTGAACATCAGCACCATTATCAGATTTGATATCAATATTCAGCTCTATCTTACCTCTAGATAAAACATCGGTTATGACTTTTCGAACTTCTGATTCCTTTGTTCTGTAATTTTGAGGACTACGAATTCGCAAATCCATAAACTTACTGTTCAAGGATTTGATATCCACTGTGATCATTTTTTCCCGGAATTGCCGGGTACTTCTACCATAGCCGGTCATTGATAATAGCATAGGAAGAATTCAATTAAGTTATAAAATCTGATTCCAGTTGTAGCTTCGAGGTAAAGAGACAAAAAATTGAGCGAATAATGATCTCTAAATGACACAAAAAAGATACCCCATCGTAAAACGAAACACGAATACATCTGTAATGACCGGTGTATTGTCCTTTTATCAGGATCAATAGTCATGTATCAGAGCGCCCTGATAAGAGGAAATCTGCCCGAAAATAGAATACCCGGTATTCAGAGGTGGTCAAAAAAGAGCATTCCCCCTTGCAAGGCACTTTCTTTTACCGATTAATATTATGATATTTGCGGTTCGTTAAAATTCGGGTTATATTTTTATAACTGTTTAATAACCAATATTTAAGATAATGAGAAAAGCAGACCTCGTTGCGATAATTTCCGAAAAAACAGGAGTACCAAAAGTGGATGTTTTAGTCACATTGGAAACTTTCTTTTCAGAGGTTAAAGACACTCTCGCTTCTGGCGAGGATGTTTATGTAAGAGGTTTTGGCAGTTTTATCTTAAAAAAGAGGGCACGTAAAATTGGAAGACATATTAAAAAGAATGTAGCAATCGAAATTCCAGAACACTATATTCCAGCCTTCAAGCCAGCTAAAATCTTTGTAGATATGGTGAAGGAAAATGTCAAAGAACCCAAAAAGAAATAAACAGTAATATCTATTTGATCCATGACTAAACTACAATTGATCGTCATCGCATCATGTGTAGCGCTTTTTGGAATTTTATACTTCGCTTTAGATACTAAACCACCAAGCTTCAAAGAGATAGAACTTTCTCGGTCACTGGAGAGTTCATCTTTAGACATCGATCAGGAAGTCCGTAAAATGATGGAGAACTTACCTGAAAATGCACAGGTAGAGCTTGGAGTATTGGATGCTGAATTCACTGAAACATCTAGTGAAAAAGAGAAAACAGAAATCTTAAAGAAGATTTCTGGATTTTGGTACAATCAAAATCGAAACGACATAGCTGGATATTATGCAGAACAAGTAGCAGAAAATGAATCCACAGCTGAAGCATGGAATATAGCTGGAAGCACTTATTCTTTAGGACTGCAACAGCTTGATCCCGGTCCGTATTGGGAATACTGTTATGATGGTGCAATTAAAGCTTTTGAAAATGCCATCAGTATCGATCCGGATTATCTTGATAGTAAGATCAATTTGGCACTTTGTTATGTAGAAAGAGCACCAGAAAATAATCCAATGAAAGGGATTACCATGTTGCTTGATCTCAACAAACAATATCCAAAGAATGTTGCTGTAATGAATCAACTTGGCAAATTAGCAGTTCAGACGAACCAATTGGATCGGGCCAGGGAACGATTTGAGGCAGTTTTGAGAATTGAAGAAAATAACAAGATAGCTACTTGCTATCTTTCGCAGGTCTACAAAGGCCTTGGAGATATAGCCAATGCTGCGAAATATCAGGCATTGTGCGATAAATTATAATTTGATTATTAAAGAAATTTTAAAACATTAAGTATGCCTTGCGGTAAAAAACGTAAAAGACATAAAATCTCTACGCACAAGCGTAAGAAGCGTCTTCGAAAGAACAGACATAAGAAAAAGAATAAATAGTAGAACCCTGTGGATGGCAATAGAAGTATGCATTTCTATTGATCTGAGAGTTGCTTTAGGGACCAAGGGGATGTGTGTTTGACTATCAATTAATCCCACACATTCTCAATTTGAAAAATTGACTATTTCCCAGGGCTTAAGAATTATTCGTTTCAAGGTTTAAAACACACTTTTACATACTCTTCCTAAGAGTTACTCTTCTGTGGATCTCTGATACAGGTACTTCTGCATACCCACACCGCATATTTAAAAGTATGCATCCTTAGACCATAAATAATAGTGAATAAAGAACTAATCATCAATTCAACCAATAACAAGGTTGAAATTGCCTTGCTGGAGGACAGAAAGCTTGTCGAACTGCATCAACAAAAATCGGATAACAAATTTTTGGTGGGAGATATCTACCTGGGCAGAATCAAAAAGTTAATGCCTGGTTTAAATGCAGCATTCGTAGATATTGGTCATTCAAAAGATGCTTTCTTACACTACACTGATTTGGGGCCAAACCTAAGATCCGTAGTTAAGTTTACTAATGATGCCATCAATGGAAAAAGCAATATACACCTTCTTGACAAATTCAATTTCGAACCTGAAATAATCAAGACCGGGAAAATAAATGAGGTCCTCAGCAAAAAAGAACTCATCCTAGTTCAGATTTTAAAGGAGCCAATATCAACCAAAGGCCCTCGATTGACTTGTGAATTAACGATTGCTGGAAGACATATGGTTCTGACCCCATTCAATAACGTCATTGCCATTTCCAAAAAGATTTCGAGCAATGAAGAACGTAAGAGGTTAAAGAATCTCATAGAAAGTATAAAACCAAAGAATTTTGGCATCATCGTACGTACAGCTGCTGAAGGGAAAAAAGTAGCTGAACTTCATGAAGAAATGGAAGTAATGCTCAATAAATGGAAAACCATATTTAGCAAACTCAAAGTAGCTTCTCCACCTTCCAAAATTCTAAGTGAACTGGATAAGACCACAAGTATCCTGCGAGATGTGCTTACAGATTCATTTAACCGAATCATCATCAATGACAAAGAGATGATGATCAACGCCAAGAATTATCTATCGCAGATTTCAGCGGATCAAATAAATATCCTTACCTATCACAGATCCAAAAAGCCAGTTTTTGATGTCTACGGTATAACCAAACAAATAAAGTCATCATTTGGAAAGACCGCTACAATGTCAAGCGGTGCATACCTGGTGATTGAACATACAGAGGCTATGCATGTCATAGATGTCAATAGTGGACATAAGCTGGTTCAGGGAGACCAGGCTGAAACTGCATTGAAGGTGAATATGGAAGCTGCTGTAGAAATCGCAAGACAAATGAGATTGCGCGACATCGGAGGTATCATTATCATAGATTATATAGATATGCGTAATACCGATCATAAGAAACTTCTTTTGACCACGATGAGGGATCAAATGAAAAAAGATCGGGCTCAACATACCATTCTCCCATTAAGTAAATTTGGATTGATGCAAATCACCCGGCAACGGGTGAAGCCTCAGTTGAATATCAATACATTAGAGGTCTGCCCTGCTTGCAAAGGTACTGGCAAAGTCTCTCCTACAATACTAATAGATGAAAATATCGAACGTGATTTAACCAATATCTATCAGTCGAGGCCAAAATCGAAAATCACACTGGTTGTTCACCCATATCTTGAAGCATTTATTAACAAGGGGATTCCAAGTAAGAGGTGGAGATGGTATTTCAAATTCAACAAAATGGTTAAAATCGTAGTCGATAATAATATCGGACTCACCGATTATAAATTCTATGATGGTAATCAGGATGAAATTCGCCTGAGCTAGCAATGAAAGACAAAGTCAATATTCGGACATTGACATCAAATCAAATCCAGGAATGGATTCTGAAACATAACTTCCCAAAGTTTAGAGCCAAACAAATATATCACTGGCTATGGAAAAAAGTAAGATCCCATTTTTCGGAAATGGCCAACTTACCAGGTGCTCTTATTGATCTTCTTGATCAATCCTTTTTCATAGATACCATCTCTGAAGACTTAGTACAGAAAAGTGATGATGGTACCATAAAGTGCAGGTATAAACTACACGATGGTCATCTCATAGAATCCGTATTGATTCCTGTTCCTTCGGATAATCGTTACACGGTATGTGTCTCTTCACAAGTTGGATGCAGCCTGGATTGCTCTTTCTGTGCAACAGGTAAAATGGGTCTCAAACGCAATTTGACAGCAGGAGAAATTTATGATCAGGTTGTGCAAATCAACACACTTTGCCAAGAACACTTTGACCACGCCCTGACAAATATTGTTTATATGGGGATGGGAGAACCATTGTTGAATTATCGCAATGTGCTGAGAAGTGTTGAAATGATCACTTCTCCCGACGGACTGCACATGTCTCCCCGAAGAATTACAATAAGCACAGCGGGGATTGCAAAAATGATCCGGAGATTGGCAGATGATAATGTCAGATTTAATTTGGCGCTCTCTTTACATGCACCTACCGATGATGCAAGAAGTAAAATTATGCCGATCAATGAATCTAACAACTTGGATGCACTTGAAGACGCACTTGAAGATTTTTATCGGCAAACGAAAAACAAAATCAGTTACGAATACATTGCCTTCAATGGCATCAATGTCAGCATGGAAGATGCTCGTGCCTTAGCCAAAAGATGTAAGAGGTATCCAGTACGCGTAAATATTATCGAGTACAACCCAATAGGTTTAGGGGGGTTTGAGAAGGCAGAAGAAGACCAAATTGATCGGTTTGCACAGTTTCTGAGAACCCAAAATGTAATGGTCACGGTAAGAAGAAGCCGTGGAAAAGATATAGATGCAGCCTGTGGTCAACTGGCCAATAAAGATTAAACGTCAGGGTGCCACCTGAATGATTTCCTGTGTAAAGGAGTAGGACCATATTTAGCAATGGCTTTTCTATGTTCTAAGGTTGGATATCCCATATTGGTTTTCCATCCATATTGAGCATATGTACTTGCCTTGCTTTGCATATATTCATCTCTATATGTCTTGGCTATAATAGATGCCGCAGCTATGCTCGCATATTTACCGTCTCCTTTGATGATACAATGGTGAGGTATTGAAGAATACGGATTAAATCTATTGCCGTCTATCAGCAATCTGTCAGGTTTAACATCTAATTGATCAATAGCGAGATGCATTGCCTTGAAAGAAGCATTGAGTATATTGATTTTGTCGATTTCCTTCGGATTCACGGAGGCTACTGCCCAGTAAAGTGCTTTGTCTTCAATGATAGCTCTAAGCCTCAATCTAGTGACAGGATTGATCTTCTTTGAATCGTTAAGGTCAGGATGATAAAAGGTATCGGGAAGAATAACAGCTGCAGCAAATACTGGTCCTGCCAAACATCCTCTTCCGGCTTCATCACAACCAGCCTCTATTCCGGTGTTCTTAAAACGCTGTAATAACATGTCAATAAAATGACGTCCTGATATAGTCCCAAATATATACTCTATTCATGAAAAGGTAGATGGCTAATGCGATGCTAGCGAATAATAAAATGATGCGAATTTCTCGAAAAGATTTTTCTCTTTTTTCACGCCTGCTTTTATATGCTCTTTTGCCTCTATGTCTTGCCATGTTCGAAGGTTACATATGTTTATGTCTTTCCCAATAATTTTGCTCTTCAATTTCATCAATTATCTTCAGGTAGTTGTCATGTCTCAATTCACTGATTCTACCATCTTCAATCGCTTCTTTCACGGCACAGCCCGGCTCTTCTCTATGCTGACAATTCCCAAATTTGCAATGCTCAGATTCTTTAAATATTTCTCTAAAATTATGTGCTACGTCCTGTGTGGACAGGTTATTAAAGGAAAGAGTTTTTATCCCTGGAGTATCAATAATATGCCCACTCCCTATTTTATACATTTCGGCAAAAGTAGTTGTGTGTTGACCTTTACCCGAATAGTCCGATATTTCCTTGACTTTGATATCCAATTCAGGATCAATAGCTCTCATCAATGACGATTTTCCAACACCGGACTGACCACACACGAGTGTGATTTTCTCGGCTAAAGCTTGTTTCAATTCTTCAATTCCGGTTTTTTCTAATGCAGATACCAGCATTACCTGGTAACCGATGTCCTGATATATCATTTTGAGCACCTCGAAGATTTCCATATCATCAGCCTTGTACAAATCACTTTTGTTAAACACAATGATCACCGGAATATCATGAGGTTCGGTCATCAACAAAAACCGGTCAATAAATCCTTGTTTCAAATTTGGGTGTACGATGGTCATTACCAGAATAGCCTGATCGATATTACTAGCTAACAAATGTAACTGATGCTTTTTCCTGGGGGATTGTCGTACTACATAATTGGACCGGGATGCAATCTTTTTAATAATTCCCTTATCATCAGCTTCCATTTCAAATGACACTCTATCGCCCACAGCTACTGGATTCGTCAAACCAAGACCCTTTAGGCGAAATTTTCCAATTATGCGACAAGCTATTATATGGCCGTCATCACCTTTGACATCATACCAGCTACCCGTAGATTTGACAACTATACCTTGCTTCATATACAGTCTTATAATCTATAGAATGGGATAAAGAATTCAAATATGTTGAAGTCCACATCGATACCATGTGCATATCTAAGACCAAGAGCAATAGGAACCGTATTGAAAAAGTTGGTATCAAAAATCAGTTCGCCACCAATCGAATTCCTGTTAAAATCCCGGTCATTTTTTGTTACTCTACTAATGTCGTAGAAAACATTGGCTTGAATTCTCTTTAGATAAGCAATACCTCCTATCCCAAATTCAGGATATAAAAGCGGTAAATGATAGTTAATCCCAAACCTTATTGCTCTATCAGTATCAACAGTAGTATCGTCCTCTCTTTCTTTAAAAACTAAAGATTCATATCCCCTGGAATAATCAAAACGATCTGAAAATCTATAATCATTAACGCCTGGTGCTCGTTTATAATCCAATTCGAGTCTTATCACATGATTGGGAAATACTCCAGGAAACGTCATTTCTGACTCGACATTGATTTGTTTTGCTTCCAGGTCATCCAGACTATTTCTAAACTGAACCAGAACAAACTGACTAAATTTAGACATGATCTCTCTGTGTGCTCTTATTCGTCTATTGATAAATGCCAAACCGATTTCATGAGAATTGAAGTCTATGTCATTTATTAAAGGGCCCCTCAGAAGAATCCTTTCAATGTCATAATGTGGAATAAACGATCTCAGATACGGACCTGAAGATAAGTTGATTGGAAAATCAGCACCTAGTCTCACTGTATGTTCATTATAGTTGATCACACGACCATCTTCCTGATTGATAAAGGAACGGTCTTCCAGGCTATATCTGGCTTCCAGGTAGGGATAGACAAACCCCAGCCTGGCTCCTGCAGTCCAGATTCCTCTTTTATCATCAAACAAATATTGATATCCTCCGAATAGGGAAACAGAGTTAAGTATATTATCAGATTCAATCAGTATAGCGGCATTTGTATCGTCTGCTGTAACACCCCAGCTATGAAAATTAATTGCATTACGCAGATTACCATATCTATTTGGTGTTGTTTCGACAGGGTTTATTTTGTTTAAGATGTTTTCACCGTATCCATTATAGCGAATTGTCTTTTCCAATTGTTCAGGCCCGTTGGTTTCGAAAGGTCTGATCGTTTGACTTTTCAGCCTAAGACCATTCGAGGTGTATTCACTATATAAAATTTCGTCGTCGTTTTCCACATTAGGAAAATATACTCCATATGGCCTACTCGTAATCTGCTCCACTTGCCCTGAAGAGATATCTACACGATATATGTGCTCCGCATCAGAAGAGGATTGGCTATAATAAACATGTGAAGATGATACGTCGGGCACCCCTATCGGATTGAATGACCATTCAGTCAAGGCATTGATTTCATCGGTTTCTATGTCATGACTGCAAACGGCCATTTGACCGATATCATTTCTGGCCGCGAAATAGATCGTTGACCCATCAGGATTCCATTTAGGATAGGTTATAAAATACCCCGGGTCATTTTTTAATTCCTTAATAATGGATCCGTTGCGTGAACTAATAATACGCAGGTTAGTATGACTCATTTCATCGATGTTCGCAATCACCAATTTTGTCCCAGATGGATGCACCGATGGAGAGAAATAGCGTGTACCAAATGTGATCTGAGATTTTACTTTTTTGGATAGATCATAGGTCATTATCACACTATAATCAATATTTCCTCTGGTAGGGTGAAAACGAAGTTCGGACCAGGTAATCAAATTACTACCTGAATCCATGTAGTTTTCTGTATTGATACCAATGGAGAACAGGCGTTTCTCCTTGCCATTCTTTACTGTATAGACTGCTGGCGTTTCGTTAAATCCACTTCTTATGCAAATCAGATCCCCATTATCCAACCGCTTTGGAAATCTGTAATTGGTATATTCTGAAGGTTCTTTGGTGGTTAAATTTTCGTTTTCTATTCTTTTGGTCCTGGTTTCAACATCGCCCCATTGATTCTTATAATTATCGAACGTTGTAGCATACAAGCTGCTGGTGGTAAGTGAAGTTCGTCTTCGAATAGCTTTGGAAAATGGATAAAGTAATCCTTTAAAGGAACCCGCATCTGCCAATACGCCGGGCCAAAAATCAGGTCCAAATTCGTCGGATCCATACTTGCTGATCATATACCCAAAGCGATAATGATCTGGAATAAAATCTTTAAATGAACCATTGCGAACCTTATCATAAGGGAATCTAGTGCCCTCTAATTCATATGCCTTAAATCCTCTAAGAAAATAAGGAATCCGGCCTCTTCCCTGAGGTGTCAGAGAAGACTCGGACATCACAGCATCACCTTCAAAGTACCAATCCGGAAGGGTAATATTAAGGGCACCTGCAAGTGCAGATTGTCCAAATACTACTGATAGAAATCTCGATAAACCTCTTCGCCCATTTGAATATTGAAGTACATGTCGGTATTCATGGATCGTGAGAAGATCCAGCCAGGGCAATGAACCAAGTGCAAAACTGTTCTGGAATGGTGTTGTAAAAAACTCTGATCGGAATGGGGCAAGGCCTACATAACCATTGGAGATATTCGTTCGATTGTTTAATACCAGTGAAATTTTATCAGTTTGCAATCCAACAGTAGCCCGATGGTTCTTCTGTATAAAATCAATGATATCCAGAACTCTTCTTGCATTGGATTCCAATCCCTCTGGATATATCACCTTTGCATTTTCAATATTGAGTTGATACCATTTCTGACTCCATTTATTGCCACCAAAAGACTGGGCTTCAGCAGCCTCGACTCGAAAAATTAACAAGATTAGAGTTGTCCAAATTAACCTTCGTGACATAGAATTATAGATTGGAATAATTTATACCTCAGTAACTTTAGGAACATATGAATGCACTGCAGCAGACAAATCAACGATCAGAGAAGGATCCTTTTCAATTGCATTGCCTACAACAATAATATCTGCTCCGGCTTTGACATTATCATACGCAATTTGAGGATCCTGGATTCCTCCTCCAATGATTAATGGAATATCAATGGCATTCGACACTCCGTTGATCATATCTGTACTAATAGGAATTTTTGCACCACTCCCCGCATCCATAAATATAAGCTTCAGACCTAGCATCTCACCAGCCATTGCCGTAGCCATAGCGACGTCGACTTTGTTATTTGGAATCGGATGCGTATTACTAATATAAGAGACTGTGGTTGGAACACCACCATCTACAAGCATGTATCCTGTAGCAAGATATTCTAAGGGACTCATTTTTATATAAGGAGCAGTTTGTACTTGCTTACCGATGAGTAATTCAGCATTACGTCCTGAAATTAAAGACATAAATAGGATAGCATCAGCTCGATAACTCAATTGCATTGAGCTGCCTGGAAACAATATCATAGGAATGTTGCACGCACTCTTGATCTTCTCAAGGCAATGATCTAACATATTGTTGACCACCAAACTTCCCCCAATGAAGAAATAGTCCACTTTTGAATTGATGGCAATATTGATAATTTGATCAATATTGTTCATTCTTATCTTATCAGGATCTATAAGGACAACAAATTTCTTGTTTCCTTTTTGCTTTGCAGATAACAGGTCAGAGTATATAGATCGGGCCATGGTCTTTGGATTTCGCCAAAGATATGATTTTTAAATGTGCAGAATCGCAAGGAATAGCTAGGTCTTCTTTTTTAGGATGATGTATGTTTTACCACTACTGGTTTGAGTCTGATGGGGTACATAATCCCCAGTTTCCATCAATTTCATAAATGTATCAAAATCGATTTCATTGCCCACTTCATCTTTTATTGTCGTTTGCGGATCAATTACAAATCCAACATTCTCGTCACTAACGGCTCCTGAAATCAAGTCCGGGGTTTTGTTACCAAGTGCTTCGTCAATTGCGTTACGAAGTTCTCTATCTATATATAAATGTCCCCCCTGGATAAATTCAGTGACCACTCCTTCCTTGTTTACAACAATGTGTGTTGGGAATCCAATGATCTTCATATCGCTTCTAACCTTCTCAGCATTGGGGATCAACGTATAGTCAAATGAAGTATTTTCAACAAATGTCCGAATCTGATCCGCGTTGTCTAGCCCAAATGCTAAAAAATCTACTTCATCATTACCTGCATATTCGGCTACCAGTTGATTGAGTTTAGGCATCTCTTCAATACATGGTTTACATTCTTTGAACCAAAATTTGATCGCTGTAACTCTGCCTAATTGTCCTTGAGAAGAATAAATCTTACCATTCATATCAGATACCTCAAAAGGAATCACCGGTTTGTCTTCGGCTTCTGATTTGATGTCTACAACCCTGCTTTGCATAATTTTGTCTTCCTTGGTCAAGACTATTAGTCTAATTTCTACAGCATTCCCCTCACTATCCATAACCGGATCTATGGTATAATCGCCAGTGGCAATAAATTCCTGAAACTGGGATAAGGAAATTTCGTTGCCCTCCAGATCTTTAAACTTTGTCTGATCTGTAATCTCCAGACCTTGGGCAGAAAGCGAAAGGGAATAAATGGCTATTAGAAAAAGAGCAATTAATTTGTTCATTATTGTATGAATGTATAATACTTCGATGACAGGGCCACTTCAGTTATAACTGGTTTGGTTATTTCAAAGTTAGCTATTGTTATGTGCTAGCCTGGTTAACTATTAGTTAAAATACTTATTTGCCATAAGCGATAAAATAGTAATTCATGCGACGATAATATTGTTCTTCAAATTCTTGTTCGGTAAACGGTTTTAATCTTTTAATAAATGACAAAAGTGTAGACACATGCATGTCCATTTCTTCAAAAAAGTTAAACACTTTGTCGGGCGTCGAATCGTAATACTCCGAAGACCCCAGACCGTGCTCAAAGATGATCATAGGACGAAATGTTTTGATAATCCTTTGAGCACCCAATAAAACCTGATATTCTCCTCCTTCTACATCAATTTTGATCAAATCTATGTGAATAACCTCCGGAATCAAATTATCCAGGGCCTGTGTCTTTACCTGAATCTTTTCGTCTTTTTCATTGGCCCTGTCATAGTCTCTTTTTTTCAGACCACTGTATGCCGGATTAGTAATGACATGATTAAAATCAGAAAACCCTTCTCTGTCAGTGGCAGCCACGGGCAAAATTTCAATATTGTTTTTGTCCGAGAATTTCAGCTTTAGGTGTTCATAGAGATAGGGCAAGGGTTCAAGACCCCAATGCCGACCGTCAGGAGCCGCGTTCAGGATTATTTCCAAAATTTCTCCTTTATGGCATCCAACATCTATAGTATTTGAATTCAGATGTAAATAGTTTTTGATAATTCGCTTTGTTCGCAAATCATAACCATGATTTTTAGTAAGAGGTATCGGAATTTTCTTAAGCAATTTTTTGAATCGTAACAGCATCCATTATTTTTTCGAAATCTCATCCAATAATTGACCTAGAGTATGGGCCTGGTCATTCCAATCATATTTCATAATCTGGTTTTTACCCTTTTCTATCAATGCTTCTCTAAGAATTCTGTTTGTGGTTACCGAAACCATCGCTTTCAAAATATCATTGACATCCTCGGGATCCACTAGTATGGCGGCATCCCCAGCGACTTCGGGCATGGAAGATACATCAGAACAAATCACTGGAACATGTGCAGACATCCCCTCAATGATTGGAAGACCGAAGCCTTCATAGAGTGAAACATATATTGCAGCATGCGAAGAAGCAACAAGTTTTGTGATCATCACATCATTTACATCAGTCAAGATATGGATATGGGTACTGAAGGCAGATTGTTTAATCGCTTCATCAATTGCCGCATATTTCCACCCACGTTTCCCAATAATCATTAGATGATACTGACCTGAATGATTCGACTTGAAAAGGTTGAACGCATCTATTAAGCGCTCAAGATTTTTTCGTGGACTGATAGTGCCTGTAAATACAAAAAAGGGTTCGCCATCCGTAAACATGGCTCTTATTTCTTCCTGTTGGCTCAGGGATATTGGTTTAAATCTGTCATTGCGTCCACTATGTGCGACATAAATCTTGGATGGATCTATTTCAAGAGTTGTAACAATATCATGTTTTGTGAAATTACTGTTGGCAATTATGAAATCCGCTTTTCTATAAAAAAGGGGGAAATAATGCCGACAATACCATCTATGCGACCATTTCATATGATTCGGATAATGCAACGGAGCAATATCATGTCCAAAAATGATAGATGGAATATCGATTGAAAGGCTGTTGAATCCATCCAATGAAATAAAACATTCCGCTTGATATCGCTTAATTATTTTAGGTATTATATAATCAAACCATATTTTCCAAAGAATTGGATGACGGGCGGGAGGCCCTATGACTACATGCTCAACGTTGGCTCCAAAATCAAAATACTTTGAGTGCTTTCGATCATAAACAAGAATGAACTTATCATTAGGTCTTACCTGAGTCAACCGTTTCAGAACCTCGTAACTCAGCCTTCCTATTCCATCAAGAAAATCAGCAAAAAGCAGCCTGGTATTTACAACTATTGTCAATAGAATGTAATTTATTATTTGTGACTATAATGGTAATCTTTTATGTGTAAATAATGGAATACATATGTACCTTGAGCATCCGCTCCGATTCCCTCTTAATGATTTAAAAGCAATCATGGTAATGAGTTTTTAAAACATTTTGTTTATTTTTGAGGACAATTTCAAAATAATTAAAACATGGCTAACGAAAGAAGTGCAAAACTAAAGGCCCTAGAAATGACGGTCGACCGATTAGAGAAGACCTATGGTAAAGGGGCTGTTATGAAACTAGGCGACAAGAAAGTTGTAGATATAGATTCAATATCGACCGGTTCTCTGGGACTCGATATTGCACTAGGCATCAATGGCCTACCAAGAGGTAGGGTTATTGAAATATACGGTCCCGAATCTTCAGGAAAAACAACATTGGCCATTCACGCAATAGCCGAATGCCAAAAACAAGGCGGCATAGCAGCGTTTATAGATGCAGAACATGCCTTTGACAGAACTTACGCAGAAAACCTGGGTGTTGATACAGATAACCTACTCATATCGCAACCGGATTACGGAGAACAAGCACTCGAGATTGCCGAAAATCTTATACGCTCAGGAGCTATTGATATCATAGTGATAGATTCCGTAGCAGCCTTGGTTCCTAGAAGCGAGATCGAAGGTGAAATGGGAGATTCTAAAATGGGATTACAGGCAAGACTGATGTCTCAGGCGATGAGAAAATTAACTGGAACCATTGGGCGGACCGGCTGCTGTTGCATTTTCATTAATCAACTTCGAGAAAAGATCGGTGTCATGTTTGGTAATCCAGAAACCACAACTGGTGGTCATGCCCTGAAATTTTATTCATCCGTAAGATTGGATATTCGCAGAAATGGATCCTCCATAAAAGATAAAGA
>JAHHJQ010000380.1 GCA_018680005.1 Bacteroidia bacterium
ATTATATAGAACCGCTACATCAGGCGAACCTTATGGTCAATCCAGTTCCTCTGAAAGTATAAGCTGGGTTACGGAGCAAACGCTATCATATACCAAAGTATTTGGAGATAGGCATTCCATAGATGCAGTAATTGGATACACTGCACAGAAGGAGCAAATTGATATCAACACGATCATTGCTGATAATTTTCCAGATGACCTGGTACACACGGTTAGTGGAGGACAGATAGTTGGAGGAGAAGCTGTTCAGGAAGAATGGTCTCTCGTATCAGGACTTGCACGGATCAACTATAGCTTTGATGATCGGTTTTTGGTAACCGCTTCTTTTAGATCTGACAAATCCTCCAGATTTGGATCGGGAAATAAAACCGGCTACTTCCCATCTTTTTCCGTTGGATATAGAATTTCGGAGGATATCAACTCCATGGATTGGCTCAGTGATCTGAAAATCAGGGCAAGTTGGGGTAGAACAGGGAACTTCCTTATTCCCAATTATGCATCCATCGGACTACTATCGACTGCCAATACGACATTTAACGGAACACTTGTTAATGGTCAGGCACCTGGTGCTACTGATGGGATAAGTAATTCTGATCTGAGTTGGGAGAAAACCCGTTCTTATGATATCGGATTGGACTTCGGTTTTCTAGATGATCGTATTTATGGTTCCATAGAATACTTCAGTTCCAGAACCAATGATTTATTGCTCGGAGCTGCTGTGCCTTCTGCATTAGGTGTGACCAATGCTATAGCTAATATCGGTGAAGTGCTCAATAGAGGTCTCGAAGTAACCATCTATAGTAACAATACAACAGGTAAGTTGAAGTGGCAAACGAATGTCAACTTCTCAACGCTTGAAAATGAAGTAATTGCGCTTGGTGAATCAGGAGATCCAATTCTTATTTCGGGAGGTGCCGGCATACGTCATATCACAAGAATTGGTGATCCCATTGGTAGCTATTATGGCTATGTAACGGATGGTATTTACCAAACTCAATCGGAGATTGATGCATCTGGTTTAAATGATAAGATAGCAACACCTCGACCTGGTGATTTTAGGTGGAAGGATATTAACGGAGACGGAGATATAGATGCTGCTGACAGAACGGTCATTGGCAATTATCTTCCTGATTTCACCTATGGTATCACCAATACATTTACTTATGACAACTTCTCTTTTAGTTTTTTAATTCAAGGCGTAGAAGGATCTGAAGTATTGAATCTTACCCGACGACACATGGGTAATGGTGAAGCGAATTATAATAGTTATGTAGAATGGGTCGATCGATGGCGATCTGCATCGGATCCGGGCAATGGTGAAATCCCCAGGGCGAACAGACAAACTGGAAACAGTAATAATCGACCTTCCAATTACCAGGTCGAGGATGCTTCCTATATAAGACTTAGAAATGTCAGACTTTCATACATGTTTCCGGATAGTATGCTAGGAAATACATTCTCTAGTTTGCAAGTCACGCTGACAGGTACCAATCTATTAACGATCACGGACTATCTAGGCTTCAATCCTGAAGTCAACAATAACGATGACAACGTGGCCATTCAAGGAGAGGATTATGGAGCTTATCCGTTATCCAAAGTATTTACGATTGGCATCAACGCTTCATTCTAAACACTTAAAAAACAAGAAAATGAAATTTAAATATATCATATCATTATTCGTCATTGTCGGTTTGTTTTCGTGTACGGATGACTTTACCGACCTCGCTCCAATTTCTGAACGAAATGCCGGAAATTTTTATAATACAGCGGGTGACATGGAAGTTGCTGTCAATGCAATTTATAATACACTCAAATCTTCAGGTTGCTACAACCAGAGTTATTGGGTGATGCAAGAACTTAGATCCGACAACACCTTTTGGGATGCGACTGGACTTGCAGAGGAGATAACCATATTTGACAGCTTTGAGGAAATTACAACGAGTGTAATTACAAGGGATGCCTGGAGGGCGTCCTACCAGGGCATTGCCCGAGCCAACATAGTATTGAATAGGATAGATCCCATTCAAATGGATGCAGGACTGAAGAATCAGTATATAGGTGAGGCATTATTTCTAAGGTCGCTGTACTATTATCATTTGGCCGTTGCTTTTGGAAATGTTCCACTAGTACTGACAGAGACGACCTCCGTGGAGGAAGGCAAAGAACACGTTCAGGTCAATGCGGCTACGGTTTATGCTCAATTGGTTACAGATTTGACAACTGCTGAATCCAATCTTCCACCGAGTTATAATAGTTCTAATTTAGGTCGTGCGACTAAAGGTGCCGCTGCGACACTCTTAGCCAAAGTTCAATTGACATTGGGAGAAAAAGGAGCAGCACAAACTACGCTTGGAAGAGTTATGGGTTATGGATATGACCTGGTAGACAACTATGCTGATCTCTGGGGTGAGGATAATGAATACAATGAAGAATCCATATTTGAAGTAGACTTCCAAGGAGGTTTAATCAACCAGGGTAACAACTTTACCAGCGCATTCAATGGTGATCTTGCGGGTGCTGTAACTTCAGGACTGAGAAATATTCCGGAAGAGGACTTATTGGATGATTATGAAGCCGGAGACGAGAGATTGGCTGCTTCGATTGCCGGAACTGCGCTTCCTACTACAGGATGGACGATCAAATATGGAACAACCAATCCATTCAATGATGATGACGCCCCAAATAATTGGGTGGTATTCCGTTATGCGGATGTTCTTTTGATGATGGCAGAAGCACTTGGAGAAGGAACTACTGCATACGGGCATATAAATGATGTAAGAGACAGAGCTGGTCTTGGTCCTATCGATGCAAGTACACCGGGTACATTTGAAGAGAAATTGCTTCGTGAGAGAAGGGTAGAGTTAGCATTCGAAAACCATCGATGGGCAGACTTATTAAGATTCGGAGTGGCTGAGTCTGTAATGAGTGCACAAGGAAAACCAATTAATGGCAGACTATTATTTGCGATTCCGCAGAGTGAGATAGATTTGAATTCGAACTTAGTTCAGAATTCAGGATATTAATATCCAGAATGAATGATTAGCCCATGTCCTCAGGCATGGGCTATTTTACCATAACACATATCTAAAATAAAATCATGAGAAAATTTTTGTTCGTTATAATCCTGGCGATGATGTCAGGATCTATATTATTTGCCCAGGAGGTTGAGGCAGATCAAAAACTGCGAATCATCGCAATTGGAGCACACCCAGATGACTGTGATTCCAAATTTGGTGGAACAGCGGCATTGTTTGCGGCAATGGGGCATGAGGTAAAATTTCTTTCTTTGACCAGTGGCGATGCCGGACATCAGAGTCAGGGTGGAGGAGCTTTGGGAAACCGAAGAAGAGCTGAAGCCGCTGAAGCTGGAAAAAGATTAGGTATCGCTGAGTACGAAACACTCGACAACCATGATGCTGAGTTGTTACCGACATTGGAGGTTCGACATCAGGTCATCAGGAAGATCCGAGAATGGAATGCTGATATTGTGCTGGGATTGCGCTCAAATGACTATCACCCCGATCATAGAAATGCGGGCAAATTGGTACAGGACGCGGCTTATATGGTCATTGTACCCAATGTTTGTCCTGACACACCTCCTTTAGAAAAGAATCCCTTATTCCTCTATATGCAGGATAGATTTCAGAAACCTTATCCGTTTGATCCCCAAGTTGTGGTAGCTATAGATGATGTGGTTGAAAAGAAAGTGGATGCGCTGGATGCACATGAATCGCAAATGTATGAGTGGGGGCCATGGACCAATGGAAGAGAAAGAAGTGTGAATCAGGTTCCAAAAGGAAAAGAAGAAAGAAGGGCATGGCTGGCAAACCGAGTGAAACGCAACCCCGGAAAAATGTCGGATGCCAGAATGCAATCATTGAAGAAATGGTATGGCGAAGACGCAGCCAACAAAGTAAAATATACGGAGGCATTCGAAATTGCAGAATATGGATATCAACCTTCAGAAGAGGATCTGCTTAAATTCTTTCCGATGCTGGGTAAAGCAAAAATGATTAAACCTTAATCCTCGATGAAGCGAAACTATTTTATCGTTGGATTAATTCTGCTAACGTTTTTTGTAATTTCTTTCCTGACCAATATTCTGGGACCTCTTGTTCCGGATATTATTGAAAGCTTTGATCTCAGTTTGACCATGGTGGCATTTCTGCCATTTGCATTCTTTATTGCATATGGTGTCATGTCCATCCCTTCTGGCATATTGGTAGAAATGTATGGCGAAAAGACAGTAATGGTGGCAGCCTTTATGATATCCTTTTTTGGAGCTTCATTATTTGCCGGAGCACCTTCATATGGCATGTACATCGTTTCTCTATTTTGCATCGGCACCGGTATGGCGATGTTGCAGGTAGCGATCAATCCATTGCTAAGAGTGGCCGGAGGAGAAGAACATTTTGCATTTAATTCTGTCATAGGGCAGCTCTTTTTTGGTCTTGCATCTTTTTTGAGCCCTTTGGTTTATTCATATCTTGTACTAAACCTAGGAGGGGAAGGTGAAGCTTCGAATATCGTCCTGGAGACACTGACAGGGATAGTTCCTGAAGGACTACCATGGATCTCGCTTTACTGGGTATTTGCTGTTGTTTCGCTGATAATGGTATTCATTATTGGATTTTCTGTAATGCCATCAGTCGATAGAAAAGAAGATGAATTGGTTGGTGCCTGGCAAACGCATATTGATCTATTGAAGAATCCTATGGTGATCCTTTACTTTTTTGGAATCTTCGCTTACGTTGGATCTGAACAAGGTGTGGCCAACTGGATTTCAGAATTTTTACAAACCTATCATGATGTTGATCCTCAAACTCAGGGCGCCAATACAGTGGCTTTGTTCTGGGGATTGATGACTGCCGGAACAGTGCTAGGATTGATTCTGTTGAAATTTGTGGATAGCCGTAAGGTCGTGATTGGTTTTACCTTGGCAGCGATTATTTCTTTGACTGTCGCACTCTTTGGTTCAAAGTCAGTTGCTTTAATCGCATTTCCGATGGTTGGATTTTTTGCATCCGTGATGTGGTCGATTATCATTTCACTAGCACTAAATTCCGTCACGAAGAATCATGGTTCTTTTTCAGGAATCCTGGTGACAGGAATTGCCGGTGGTGCGATAATTCCGCTTATCGTCGGAGGCTTAGGGGATATTTTTGGTCTTAGAGCAGGTATGCTCTTTTTGTATGTTACTTTTGGATACATCCTGAGCATAGGTTTTTGGTCAAAACCACTGATTAATAACGAGATTATTGGTGCCAAAAAAAGTAATGGATAAGAAGACGGTCATTGGCGTAGATCTGGGGGGAACAAAAGTGCATTCCGCCTCAATTAGAGATAAAGAAATTGTAAAATCCAGTAGGAAATTGGTTTCGGCCAATGGATCTGAGGAACAGGTTGTGGCAGAGGTGATTGCTACGATTGAAGCAGTTTTTGAACCATCTGTAGTCGGTATAGGCGTTGGCGTGCCAAGTGTTGTGGATATTGACCGAGGTATTGTATATGATGTACAAAATATTCCTTCATGGAAAGAAGTCCATTTAAAACAAATCCTTCAGGATCGATTTCAGGTGCCTGTTTATGTGAACAATGATGCTAATTGCTTTGCTATTGGAGAATTTTACTTTGGCAGAGGGCAGCATTCTAAGAACATGATAGGTTTGATAGTCGGAACGGGAATGGCCGGCGGTATTATCATTAATAACCAATTGTATAATGGAAGCAATTGCGGAGCTGGAGAATTTGGTATGATGCCTTATTTGGAACACAACTATGAATACTATTGCAGCGGTCAGTTCTTTGGACATCGATACGACACCACCGGAGAAGCTTTGTTTAAGCTTGCAGCCAAAGGTGATACAGAAGCCTTCCGAATTTTTGATGAGTTTGGACAGCATTTAGGAAAGGCCATAATCGCCATTCTATATGCTTTGGATACCGAATTGATTATTTTAGGAGGATCTGTCAGCAAAGCCTATCGGTATTATAAAGCTGCATTGTGGGAAGCCCTTCAAGATTTTGCTTATAGCCATACCATTGATCGATTAAGAATAGAAGTATCAGAGAATAATAATATTCCTATCATGGGTGCAGCAGCGCTGTATTATGACGCACAAATAGAAGCCTCAAAATGAAAATGATGATCCAAAGAATGATAATTGCGGTAATAGCCACTTTGTTTTGGAGTTGCATAAGCTATGGAGCAGACCAAATTCCAATCACTGTGGACAATCCTGCTCCGGGAGCTCCACTTACCATGGGAATTCCTTTTCCCCAAGGTGTCTTGCAATCCGCGGATCATGTCCGAGTTCTGGACAAAGAGGGTAATGAGATTCCATCACAAACTACACTGGTGACTACATGGGAACCTGTTGATTTTAGTGTAAAGTGGTTATGGGTATTCTTCTTCTCTACTGGAGATAGTGAATATATGGTGGAGTATGGTCAGGATGTCAGAAAAGCTCCAATTACAGGAGATAAAATAAAAGTCAGAAATGCCCAGCGACCAGGGCAAAGTAGCCATGTGACAACGGGACCTTTGAAATTTACAATTAGCAAAAGAGGCGGAGGTTTTATTGATAATGTATTGCTGGATGTGGATGGAGATGGATTTGGCACAGGAGATACCATTGCCGTAAGTCAAGGCGCTCGCGGATCATTTCTGGATATCCTTGATGACCTGGGAATAGATTCTTCTCAGGCCGTTATTCATAGAACCGTGCGGGAAAGAGGATCCGGACCACTACACGCCATAATGAGGCTGGAAGGGGAGTACACGTATAGCAGGGAAGACAATCGGCCCTCTCCTTTTATTATCAGAATTCACTTGTATGCAGGCAAATCCTATATAAGAGTCTATCATACATTGACATACACGGGTATTCCGGATAAGCATAAACCCACACCCGGAGAACATGCCAATATTGCACTTACAAATGCTGCAGAAGTTAAAGATGATTCTGAAACTGATGATGAAGGATGGATGCAACCCAATGACCAAATTGCCGGAACGGGATTGGCTCTTGAGTACAACTTGAAAGAAAATACCAGATATATTTCCGGTTATAAAG
>JAHHJQ010000051.1 GCA_018680005.1 Bacteroidia bacterium
AGTTAAGAATTATCCCGCTCTATGTGCGGCTCAAACACTGGAGAGCAGTTGGCCACGGCCCAAACAAATTTGCTATAGAATGCATGATTGATGAAGTGGCCAGTGATCATCAGATTGATCCTGTCGAATACCGTAGAAGATTAATGCGAAATGCACCCAGAGCTTTGGCTACGCTCAATAAAGCCGCGGAAATGGCCAATTGGAATACTGATTTACCTGCAGGGAGGGCTCAAGGTGTGGCCTTCCTTGAAAGAAGCGGTACGCTGAGTTCAGGAATTTGTGAAATATCACTTGACCGAGGGACAGGAAAGATTCGTGTGCACCATTTCTGGAGTGCCAACGATGCCGGTATTGTTATTCAACCCGACAACGTAAAAGCGCAGATTGAAGGGGGGATAATAATGGGTATGAGCAGTGTATTCAAAGAAAAAATTACGATCCAGGACGGTCAGGTGCAGCAATCCAACTTTCATGATTATCCAATATTGAGGTATGAAGATATTCCTGAGTCTATAGAAACGGCAATTATAGATTCGCGGGAATCCCCTCAAGGAGTTGGTGAATCAGGAACACCACTAGTTGCGGGAGCAGTTGCCAATGCTTTTTATGCGCTGACTGGGAAAAAATTGAGACACCTCCCATTTACGCCTGAACGAGTATTGGAAGCACTGGAGGTATAATAATAATGCTCTACGACCAACTCAGTTTGGCACACGCTCAATATCGGTCCACATGGATCTCCAAATCTTCCAGGACCTATCATTCTGACGGCGATATACGGTGGTATTGATGCCTCTTTGGATCATGCCAAAAGCGGTACTGTCCTTTTGATAACTCCAATCTAGAATCGAAGTATGTGTCGTAACTGCCAGACTATCCAACATATTGAAACTGATGATTTCGGTTTTAAAATCATTGATCGTGGTTATCGAGTTATCTTTTGGAAACCAGAATGATCTGATGTTTTCTTTTCCTTCAATTGGATTCAATTTATTAGGTTGAATCATGGAATTTTCCTCGAACAGCCCCATGATTTTCTCCTCATCATTCTCTAACCATCCTTTGACATAATCACTATGTATTTGTCGAATGACATTTTCATCACGCCTTAAAGACTTGTCCGTCTCAAGGTTATTTTGGTCATAACAACCAGATATTATCAGTAAGGCCAACAACCAGTAGACTTTACCAAAATCGTTAACGATAATTGAACCCATATCCTGAATTTTCGATTTGATAATTGATAAGATCACTGCGACTTCATCAAAGTTTCCAGATCTTCAGGTGTTCGCGGAAGTGCATCACTTAAGACCTCACACCCATCTTCAGTCACAAGAATAACATCCTCTGTGAATACTGAAATCTGTTCGTCATGATTGTAATACCATGGCTCCACCGTGAAAATCATTCCTGGTTGGAGCGTCGCATTTGGAAGATTAGGATCTCCTGTAGATAATCCCAGATGGTGACCAAAGAATAATCCTACCTGCATATATTTTTTTGCCTTTATTGGAATGATGCTATCTGTCAATACTCGGATATCATTAAATGAAACACCTGGTCGGATAAATGCAATGATCTGATCCGCGATAGAGGTTTCCATCTCCAGGATCTCTTTCTGCCGTTTTGAAAACTTGCCGGAAACAGGGAATGTACGTCCGACATCACTGACATAGTTTTCATATTCGCACCCTACATCAAAAATGACCAGGTCTCCTGCTTTCATGGTTCGATTTCTCCTATCGTAGTGTGTGGCCAATATGCGCCATGGCCAAAGAGAATTAGGTCCTGATTTGATGATAGATCCAAATGCTAGACGGTGGGATCCATGCTTTTTGTAATCACCTTCGAGTACACCTTCCAGATAGCGTTCTGTCACTCCTGGCTTGATTGCCTTGGCAGCTGTCTTTATTCCCGATACCGTGATATTTACGGCCTTTCGCATCAATTCAATTTCTGTGGCTGACTTGATCATTCGAATTGATGCAAGAGAACCATATACATTTTCAAACTGCAGGCCTGGGTGTTTTTCTTGTAAAGCATTAACAAGTATTTGTACCGGAGAAAAGCTTGCAATGTATTCATCAGATATATACGTCATAGGACCACGACGACCTGTATTGACAAATACCTTGGTTTTTGATTTTGCCTTTTCCACCATGAGCATAGGAAAGTCATTAATATGGCTTAACCGAATCCCCGCAGTTTCACTAATAGACTCATCAGATAATAAAGGTCTTCCAGGAAAATCATTGGGCCGTGATCCACTTTCAAAACGCATATCTCGCTCCGGGCAATAAATCACTGCTGTGGAAGCATCGATATCTATTGCCAATATTGCGTTTGGTAATTCAAGACCTGTGAAGTAATAGAAATCATCCAACTGTCTGAAAGTCTCGCCATATGAAAATCCATCACGCGCGGGAAACAATACAATTCCTGATTTCCCCTGACGCTTTAATACATCGATTAGTTTGGTTCTTCTTTCTGCAAGTTCTTCCTTTGAAAAGGGGAGTGAGGTCCATTCGAAATAAGACTGCACGGGAGTTTGAGCGCATATTAAATTAACCAGAATGAAAAATAGACTTAGCGTCATTAATTTCTTAAAAAACAATTTATTCATTATTCATTATTCATTATTCATTATTCATTATTCATTCAACAACTCAACAACTCAACAACTCAACAACTCAACAATTCAATCACTTGTCCTCACCCCTTGCCTCAATATGGTTTTCATTTTTTCAGGTGCCGTTTTTCTGGGATCAGAGATATAGATTTCATGATGCAGGCCATTTTCGATCAGGTTATTGTTTTTCATGAAAGCATACATTTTGGCGATTGTCTCTGGCTCAGAGGAATAGGGACCAATATGCATGATTTGTACACATTGACCTTCTTCAATGGTCTCGAAATGAATATCATTGACCAGTTGAATGCCTTTCTTTATGATGACTTGTTCTTTTGCTTGTTCTACACTTTCGACAGTTACATATTCGGGCATTCTGATCAGTAATTTCCAAAACCATTCTTTTCTGGGTACATCTAATGCGGGCTTGTCCGAGTCCACCCACCAAAATCCTTCAAGTTTGGGTACACTGAAGATCATATCCTGAAGTTTGTAAATCTTTCGAATACCATAAGCGAGTGGAAATAATGCTTCTACTGCTCGGGTAAATGCTGTTCCTGCGGGCTCACCCTGGCCGGTGATGGTAAGATAACTCAAAGGTCCAAACGATCTTAGATCCGGTTCCTTTTTAGCAGAATAGTAGGCTTTATCTTCTTTGACAAGGTCTGTTTTCATATATCGGATGATTGCATTCTAGTCCTAAATAAATTCTCTGTTGAAAGCAAGTGTTTTTGAAAATACAAGTTTCTAAACTTCTC
>JAHHJQ010000055.1 GCA_018680005.1 Bacteroidia bacterium
GTCTTCTAATTTTCGACCGGATAACTGACCATATTGTCCCTTGTGTTTCTCAGAAAACTTTTGGGTATCGAAGTATACCGAACCATTGACTTCATAGGCCAGATCGTTGTCCAAAATGTCTTTTACCATCTGAATTTGCTCAATAATATGTCCCGTGGCATGAGGCTCAATACTTGGAGATTCAGTATGGAATATGTGCATCATCTTATGAAAACCATTGGTATACTTCTGTACCACTTCCATTGGTTCCAATTGATCCAATCTTGCCCCTTTAGCGATTCTATCCTCACCGTCATCCAATAAATGACCGACATCGGTGATATTTCTTACATATCTCACCTTATATCCCTTATACCTCAAAAAGCGATATATCACATCAAAATTGACGAATGTTCGACAGTTGCCAAGGTGGACGTCGTTATAAACCGTAGGTCCACAAACATACATTCCTACAAATCCTTCAATTCTTGGCGTAAAGACTTCTTTTTTCCTAGTGAGGCTATTGTAAACTTGTATCTGACTCATTTCTTATTTCGGTTGTAATCTGATTACGCTTTTTACGGGATAATGATCCGAAAGTGGGCTGTCAATTACCTGGTGATGTAATATTTTGAAATTTGAATCTGTAAAAATATAATCTATACGTAATAAAGGGATATTTCCAGCATAAGTTGTACCGAATCCCTTTCCCATTTCACAGAAACTATCCTGAAAACCTCTCGACAACTGATTGTAAGAATATGACACGGGGGTATCATTGAAATCACCACCCAAAATGATCGGGTATTTACAACTCTGTATATGTTCTTCTATCAAATCTACCTGATCAGATCGTAGCTGGCTTCGCAATTTTATTCTTTGTAATAGATCTTTGAATGTCGCCCATGTCTTTTTGTTTGACAATTCTTTTGTAGTAACTGACAAGCGATAAGATTGCAAGTGAACATTATATACTCGAACTCTTTCTTCTTTGATATCAAGATCGACCCAAATACTTCCATTGGATGCGTTCTGTCTGTTCACAACTCCATCATCCAGGATCGGATATTTGGAAAAAATGACAAGGCCTAAATCTGCTTCTTTATAAGCCTTGTGCGTAGAAATGTCTTCTGTAAGACGCGGATAAATATGATGAGGTATTTCCTGCAGCAGAACAAGATCCTGCGATTTTATAAGTTTAATCAAATCACTATATGACCCTGGATATTCTTTCTTTCCGTGAAAAGATTGAGCATTATAGCTCATGATCTGAATTTCGGAAGCAATATCTTCCTTATTGGTATTAGTAAGGCTTAACCCCACAAGGCGATTTACATTTGAAAGTCCTAGCCCAATCGTAATTATCGAAATCAGAATGACCTTTTTCCTAATTACTGCCCATAGTAGAACAAACAATATATTCCATGCAAGCAAATAAGGATATGCCATGCCCACAAGTGTAAAAATCCAAGCTTTTCTGGGATTAATGAATGGGCTTAAATAAACTATAAGTGTAGTAATAGCTACGATTACATTCGTCCACAAAAGAGCCTTGTAGAAGGTTGGTCTAAGGGTTATTTTTTGCTTGCGTGAAATAAGAATTCTTTTTCTTCCTTGGTTAGACTTTCATAGCCTTTTGCCTTTATCTTATCCAATATTGCGTCGACTCTTTCCTGATGTGTAAATTCTTCTTCAACTTGAATTTTCTTTTTTCTAGAATTGTGTTGACCTGAATCTTTTACTTTTCCCACGAAACCACTTAGTCTATCAAAGAATCGATTCACAGGAACTGACATATCTCTTCCTGCTCTCATCTGGCCGACAAAGATAGCTCCAAAAGCAGCCCCACCCAAATGACCAATAGGACCTCCAGAACCGGGCGATAATGCGAAGACATCAATGAGAACAAGTACAATCGCGATATACTTCATTTTTACAGGTCCTAAAAACAGCAAATGAAGCGTATAATCCGGTGAAATCACAGCCGCGGCAACGATTACCGCCATGACTGAAGCTGAGGCACCTAATGCATAGGTCTCTACTCCACTTCCAAGAATCGGAAGATTCATGCCGACGAAAAATGCCAAGCACCCAAATATACCTCCAAGTAAATATAAGGGTAGGATTTTCCTATCTCCAATAAGATCTCCAACGATTCGGCCAAACCAAAAGAATAGAAGCATATTCCAAAAAATATGGAAGAATCCTTCATGAAGAAAATTTGAAGTAATAAAGACCCAGGGATGAGTTATATCATGAAGCCAACTTGTAGAAACACAAAAGAAATTTCGAATATCAAAGTATACCTCCGGGATCTTACCGGCATTCGTCAATCTGAACACCAACTTCAATACATTAATGATGATAAAGACAACAACGTTTACAATAATTAACCGGGTAACCATGTTACCAGTCCGAAATTCTCTCCGTACATCATCTATTATCGATTGAAGCATAACATATCAGATATACAATTCGATCTACTGATCCAAAAATAGAAGGTTAAAGTTCCAAATTCAACATGAGTTTGCATTGTCACCGAATTCTTCAATAACACAACGTTTTCAAGTACTAATTGATTCGATAATTTCCTTTAGAGAAAAAGGTTACATAAAGATACCCTATTATGGCTCCACCAACGTGTGCAAAATGTGCCACACCAGTATTATATCTCCCCATGCCTAACCATAGATCTAAGCCAATAAACAGTAAGGCCATATGCTTCGCCTTCATAGGAATAGGAGGAATCAAAAGTTGAACCCTCATGTTCGGAAACAATGTCGCAAACGCGGCTACTACTCCCATCAAGGCTCCAGAAGCACCCAACATTGGAATTTGCATTAATTCCGGCGGCGCTCCTAAAAAATTTAACTCAATATATTTCGTAGCAAGATGCAACGCCAGAGCTCCAAAACCTGCTATAAAATATAGCTTAAAAAAATGTTTAGTTCCCAACCGATGTTCCACCATAGGACCAAAGATGAATAACGAAAACATATTAAAAAACAAATGTGAAGTGTTGGCATGAGCAAACATGTGGGTTACTACCTGAAACGGCTTGAATGCTGCATATCCCGGATAATAAACCGCCAATGGTATGCGCAAATATCCTTGCACCAGAAAGAATACAACTATGTTGATGATCAACAAATGCTTCACGGTATCTGTCAATTGCAATCCACCCATACTATTTACTAAATCGTTTTTGAAGTTCTTCTAATTCCATAGTGATAACACAAGGCCTGCCCGATGGAGAAATAAACGGTGACTGGCACGCAAATAATTGATCTATTAAATTGACCATTTCATCTTCCGTGAGACGTTTTCCTTTCGAAAGCGCTCCCCTAATAGCTAGCTCACGTGCCACGTTTTCTTTGACATTTGTTTTGTAATCTACGTTCTGTTTGAATTGTTGAAGGAGGATTTCGATAACATTATCATTTTCTTCGACTTTCGCAAAGCTAGATGGTCTACCATTTAGAATAAAAGTACCTCCTCCAAACTCCTCAATATCAAATCCGGCCGCTTTTACATCGGGGAGGATCAATCTTAATAATTCCGCATCGGCTGCCGAAAATTGCATTTTAACAGGAAAGAATTCCTTTTGAATTCCTTCGGTATCATCCACGGTTCTATTCAAAAATTGTTCATAGAGGATTCTTTCATGGGCTAATTGCTGATCAATAATTATGAATCCCGATTTGATTTGGCTTATAATATAGCTACTATGTATTTGATAGGGTTTTTTAGTATTTCCTAGGTTGATGATTCCTGATTGACCTTCCTCTGGTGAATTGGCCATACTTCCTACAACAGTTACATTATCAGTTTTGGAAGTATTCGGAAATTGTTGAATGCCACTATACAGTTGTTCCCAATTTTTCAGATTGTCCATGGAACGAGAGGACATTTCCGGCGAATATTCATGACTTGAATCCGATCTACTTCTTTCAATGCTTCCTGATGAAGTTCCTTGACCTGAATGGGCCATTGCTTGATTAAATGAAGCTTCTTGTTCAAAGTCCAGCGTTGGAGTAATATTATGTGAACCCAAAGCGTGTTTTACACTTACCCTCAGCAAATTGTAGATAAAGCGTTCGTCTTCAAATTTAATCTCTTGTTTAGTCGGATGAATATTCACATCTATCCTTGAAGGGTCAATTTCAATGAAAATGACATACATAGGCGCTGCATCGTCCGAGAGCATTTTATCGTACGCAGACATTATCGCATGATGCAAATACCCGCTTTTGATATATCGGTTATTGACAAAAAAGAACTGTTCCCCATATACCTTCTTTTTTGCAAATTCCGGTTTTCCAATAAATCCGTTTATTTTGACAATTTCGGTTTGTTCTGTCAATGGAACGAGTTTTTGATTCATACTGGTTCCCATGATATTGACAATCCTTTGCCTCAGATTAGATTTGGGGAGATGAAAAATTTCTTTTTCATTATGATATAAATTCAAGAAAATATCCGGATGCGCAAGCGCAATTCTTTGAAACTCGTCCAGGACATATTTATATTCCAATTTGTCAGACTTTAAAAATTTTCTTCGCGCAGGAACATTGAAAAAAAGGTGTTTGACTTCGAACGAAGTTCCTGGTGCACACTGACAAGCTTCCTGAGTTTTAAGTTCTGAACCGTGAATGACGATTCTCGTTCCGAGATCTTCGTTGTGTAACCGGGTCTTTAACTCTACATGGGCGATCGAAGCTATGGAAGCGAGTGCTTCTCCACGAAAACCCATGGTTCGGATAATTCCAAGATCATTGGCTTCCCTAATTTTCGATGTGGCATGTCTCTCAAAGCTCATCCGTGCATCGGTCAGTGACATGCCGCAGCCATCGTCTATGACTTGAATGAGCGTCTTACCACCATCCTTAAGAATAACCTGTATGTTGTGAGCATTGGCATCAATTGCGTTCTCCAACAGCTCCTTGACTACAGAAGCGGGACGTTGAATAACCTCACCTGCAGCAATTTGATTGGCAACATTTTCCGGTAGCAACTGAATGACGTCTGACAAGCTGACTTGAGTTTTTTAAATAGATCCAAATTCTGAATCCAAAGTGAAAAATTATGCACAAAAAAAGAGGAAGGGAAAAATTAATTACCTATAAATTTTTCCAGAAGCGGCATATATCTATCTAGTAAAAAATAACTTAAAAGAACAAGAAATCCAATGATAGCAATGATCCTGTAATTGGACCTGGATACTAATTTGGATCTTAATCTTGGATCTCCACCAAACCCGCTTCTCAGATTACTGGTGATTCGGGCTTTGGTAGATTCCATGCTTTGGCCCTGGATCATGCGAATCCTTTCTTTCAAAGCGTCTTGCTTGTCTTTCTTTGGGTCCCAATATCTTGGTCGATATTCGAATTTCTGATGTTCAGGAACCTTGAACATGCGGAATCTTGCCATTTCAATACCCGTATTCTACTATAACTTAAAGTGTTTTTCTCTTACGTGTTGGAATGATAACCAACTTATTCTGCCGTTTCTTCTTCTTTTTCTGCTTCTTTATCTTCTGGTTTTGTTCCGTTTTCGGATGCTTTGATTTCAAAGGGTCTATTGCCAATCAGTTTTTCAACATCTGATTTTAGAATTACTTCTCGCTCGAGTAGCGCCTCTGCAAGAATCACCAATTCATTTTTGTATTGCGTAAGTAATTCTTGAGCTCGTACATACTGTGAATCTATCAATTTTCTTACCTCTTCGTCTATCAATGTAGCCGTTTCATCAGAGTATGGTTTCTGGAACTGATCTTTTTGTAATCCATAAAACGATACGTTGCCCACTTTATCGTTCATACCATATATGGAAATCATACCATAAGCCATCTTGGTAACCTGATCCAGATCACTTTGAGCACCGGTTGATATCTGATCGAAAATGATCTTTTCCGCTGCTCGTCCTCCCAAAGTCATACACATTCTATCCAGCAGCTGCTCCGTCCTGGTTATATATTCTTCTTTGGGTAAATATTGGGCATATCCAAGTGTTCCAACTCCTCTTGGAACGATAGTAACTTTTACAAGCGGGGAAGCATGTTCCAAAAACCATCCACAGATGGCGTGTCCAGCTTCGTGATAGGCGATGATATCTTTCTCTTCCGGAGAAATGATCTTATTTTTCTTTTCGAGTCCTCCAATAACTCTATCCAATGCATAGTTGAAGTCATCCAGATCAACTGCCTTTTTTTCTCTGCGCGCAGCAATGAGTGCGGCTTCGTTACATATATTGGCGATATCCGCCCCAGCAAATCCAGGAGTCATTTCTGCAAGAACTGATGGTTTTACGGATTCATCAATTTTTATTGCCTTCAGATGAACTTTAAAAATGGCTTCTCTTCCAACTAAATCAGGAAGGTCTATGCCTATTTGCCTATCAAATCGTCCCGGTCTAAGGAGTGCAGTATCAAGGACATCCGGCCTATTGGTCGCTGCCATAATGATTA
>JAHHJQ010000066.1 GCA_018680005.1 Bacteroidia bacterium
ATGGAATTGTCTTTAGTTACTTGTTATTTTATTGAAATTCTGGCGCCAAAGATAATCGAATTTAGGTATTGGGTTTCTTCATCTTTGATGAACCAACTAAAAGCATAGACATACAACATTGTCCTATCCGATTTATATATTTAACGGATCATGCAAAACGGACACTATTGATGGATATCGCAATTGATATTGGTAATACCAATGTGACAGTGGGACTGAAGAAGGGGCAGATCTGGTTGGATATGTGGAGATTCGTAACCACTTTAGAAGAGCCCGTTGCCTTTTACAAAATGAGGATGCTTGATCAAATTCTAGAGGCCAGTATGATCAAGGAGGAAATCGAACAAGTCTGTATCAGTAGTGTCGTACCAGACCTCAATTCATATATGATTACGGTTGTTGAGGAAGTTTTTGAAATGGATCCCTATCTGATTACCACTTCTTCTTATGGCGGAATGCATTTGGATATTGACCACCCCGATCAATTGGGTACAGATCTGTATGCCAATGCTGTCGCAGCCTATAAGAAGTTCGGCGAATCCTCATTGATTGTCGACTTCGGAACGGCATTGACATTTACATCGGTGGACGACGATTGTGTCCTCAAAGGTGTGGCGATAGCACCGGGTCTCAAAACCGCGTTATCGGCCTTGTCCGGTAATACCGCACAGTTACCCGAAGTCAGTCTTTTAGTGCCGGATAGTCCAATCGGTAAAAATACAAGCGAAGCCATTCGGGCAGGCATATTACATGGGTATGTAGGGTTGGTCAAGCATATGCTTGAGATCACTAAAGTTGAATTAGGGGATAGTCCAAAGGTCATAGCAACAGGAGGATTATCGAAAACCTTGCCGCTCCTAAAGGATGAATTTGACGCCATTGATGAAAAGCTAACCTTAAACGGTATTGTTGAAATAGGGCGGCATATTGTTCAATCTCAATAGCCTTATTGATGAGTATTGATCTGGCCATTGTCATAGCTTACTTCGTTCTACTCCTTATCCTTGCTTTGAGCGGCAAAAAGCCAGATCAGGATAATAGCGAATCGTATTTTTTGAGTTCCAGAAATCTTCGGTGGCATTCCATCGCTATCTCGACAATAGCCACGAATATCCAAGGCTACCAGTTTTTAGGCATGATGGGTTCCGCTTATCTCTTTGGTCTTGCTCAGGCCAATTTGGAAATCAATGCCATTACCGGGCTATGGATGGCGGCTTTCATATTTGTGCCGTTATACCTGAAGAACAAGGTTGTGACAATCACACAATTTATTCAGAAGAAACTGAACAAAACGGTAGCCACAGCATATTCCGTAGCCAACATATTACTCTTTTCAACTATTGGTTTAGGTGCGGCGCTCTTTTGGGGGGCATATGCAGCTGATCTGGTTTTTGCAGAATATCTCACCTTTATCAGTGAAGAGCGCATCATTAGAATCACCGTATTGATCGTTGTCCTTGGAATGATCTCCGCATTCTATACGTACTACGGCGGATTGAGCGCGGTGGTCCGCACAGACATTTTGCAATTTGCTATCCTGGTCATAGGCGGTGCAGTGGTTTTGTTTATTGCAATCAATAAATTGGGAGGTTGGGAACAACTCTATGTGAAGAAAGCAGAATTGATGCACATGCACTTACCCAGTGATCATCCACAACTGCCGTGGACTTTGGTTTTTGGCTTGTTTCTGTTAAATATCAATTATTGGGCAGCCAATCAGACTGTTATACAACGTTCATTGGCAGCTCGGTCATTAAAGGATGCACAGATCGGTTTGATGGCTGGAGGCATTCTCAAATACTTCATGGCCGTGATCATTATCATCCCGGGAATTGCACTTGCGGGAATTCTAGAGGACAATCCACTGAACGAACCAGATCAGGCTTTTCCTTATATGGTGACCAATTTTCTACCCGTCGGTGTTCGTGGGCTTATTCTCTGCGCCTTATTTGCGTCTTTGATGAGTACCATTGACTCGATTTTTAATTCTCTTTCCACGCTATTTTCAATAGATATCTATAAAGAGTATATCAACAAATCGGCAACAGATCGCCAGCTCATTGCAGTAGGGCGTAAAACGATTATAGTCACTCTGATCACTGGAATTCTGATGGGGTATATGCTACTCTACGTCAAGTTTGAAAATCCAGAGCAGGCATTTACGCATACTTTGAACGAACTACGCTATTATATCAACTGTGGTATTGTAGTCCTGATCTGCACAGTGGTTTTCATGGTTCGACCTTCCTGGAAACTGGCATTGCTGGCATTTGTATCCACGATCCCCTTGCAGATCATTTTCAAGCATTTCTTTCCTGAGATGAATTATTTTGTCAGAGCAGGTTGGGTGATCTGTTGTGCTTATGCCATAATTGCGGTACCCACTATTTTGAAAAATGGCATACAACCATCTAAGGCATATCTCAAGTTCGCTTCGAAAGAATTAAAATACTTTGGCATCGTCCTCTTGATGAGTATGTTTCTCATTCATTGGGTATTTCATTGAATTCATTTTCTTTTGGCTAAACCAAGAGGAGATGATGGTACAGCCGCTGGGATCCTGTTTTGAAGAACAGGCATAGAGATGGTCGGAATTGCTGGAAGAACGTATCTGGCAAATAATTCGCATTCCTCGTAATGTGGGTAACCAGAGAAGATAAAGGATCTGATCCCCATAGTCATATAGCGCTGGATTTGATGAATGATTTGATCTGGGTTTCCTACAAGTGCCGCACCACAACCTGACCTGGCCCTTCCTATACCTGTCCAAAGATGATCTTCAATAAATCCTTCGGAGTCACTGAGATTTCTCATTTCTGTTTGTTTGGAAACACCTAGTGATTTAGCATCCAGTGCGCGATTTCTGATTACTTCACCGTACCGATCCGGTAGCCTTGACATCAATCGTGCAGCAGCACTACGAGCCTCGGATTCACTTTCTCGCACGATGACGTGCATCCTGAGACCAAAGTCTATTTTTCTGTCATTGGCAGCCGCCATTTTCGAAAGATCCATCATTTGTGCATGCAATCGTTCCTCGGTTTCAGGCCACATGAGATAGACATCACATTGCTCGGCGCAAAGCTTTTTGCCTTCCTCGGAATAGCCCCCAAAATAGAGTAGCGGACCACCATTTTGTTGATAGGGTTTGACTGGGTCTGATTTTAGTTGAAGATCATAGAATTGCCCGTGGAAATTGATTTCATCCTGATTCCAGCCCTGTTTCAATATTTCTATGACTTCACGTGATCTTTGGTAGCGATCTTTACTTGGAAGTTGTTCACCGGGCATATTGGATGATATAATATTGATCGTCAGGCGACCTTTGAGGATATGGTCCAAGGTAGCGATGGATCGACCGAGCATCGGTGGATGTAGCTCACCACATCTTATGGCCGTTAGAAGATTGATTTGTCTGGTGAGTGGTGCTACCGCACTTGCAAATGTCCAGGTATCCTGACCGACTTGATAAGAAGAAGGACAGAGAATATTTCTATATCCCAATTTATCCGCTTTTAGGAGAATTCTGGATGCATTCTCCCAGTTGCTTTTCAACTGATCATCCCACACGCCCATATATTCAAAGTCGCCATTACAGATCGGTGCGAACCAGGAAACCTCGGCACCCTTAATTTGCTCAGAACGACAGTAAACCGGTGTGATTTTATCAATCATCTTTTATACCCGTATTGGTGTACAGTATTGAGGAATTATCTGGCGGAAAGCCTTATTCAACAACTCAAGAACTGGAAGATGACCCTCATTTCTGACTATCCTTCCATCAATTTCATAGACAGGTGTCAGTTCTCCCATTGTTCCAGTACAAAAGACTTCATCCGCAGTGTAAAATTCTGTAAGACTCAAATTGGCTTCTTCAGTCTCTAAACCATTTTCATGTGCAAGCTCAAGCATCAATCCTCTGGTAATTCCATGTAAACATGCATTTGCATAAGGTGTCCATAGTTTTCCATTTCGGACCATAAACAAATTTGTTGCATTCAACTCGGCCACAAAACCGTGATGATCCAGCATAATGGCAGCATCTACACCGGCAAGGTTGGCC
>JAHHJQ010000078.1 GCA_018680005.1 Bacteroidia bacterium
TCTGTCACATACGATACCTTTATATCTGATTCGCTTATACTTACCACAGTAGCACTCGTAGTCCTTAACAGGTCCAAAGATTCTTTCACAGAATAGCCCATCTCTTTCGGGCTTATAAGATCTATAATTGATCGTCTCTGGCTTGAGTACTTCGCCGTAAGATCGCTCCAGAATGTCATCAGGAGAAGATAAGCTTATGATCAAGCTATCAAATTTCTTCTGTGGCTTCTGAGTCTTCTTTTTGAATGGCATTTATATGGATTTATAAATTTTTAAAGTTTTGATTATTCACATTGATTAGCATTATTTCTAATCAAACTTAATATCCAGAGCTAATCCCCTTAATTCATGTATAAGGACGTTGAATGATTCTGGTATATTAGGTTCAGGCAGGATATCTCCTTTTACGATGGCTTCGTATGCCTTAGCTCTACCAATGATGTCATCCGACTTGATCGTAAGCAATTCTCTGAGAATATTGGATGCTCCAAATGCTTCAAGTGCCCATACCTCCATTTCACCAAATCTCTGTCCACCAAATTGTGCTTTACCACCCAATGGCTGCTGGGTAATTAGAGAATAAGGGCCAATAGATCTGGCGTGCATCTTATCATCAATCATATGCGACAATTTCAGCATGTAGATTATTCCAACCGTTGCTTGTTGATGGAATCGGTCACCTGTCTCTCCATCATACAAATAGGTCTGACCTAACTGAGGTAATCCCGATTGATCAATATACTCGGCTATCTCACCAGTTTTGGCTCCATCGAAAATTGGAGTCGCAAATTTGAGATCCAATTTCTCTCCTGCCCATCCAAGGACGGTTTCAAATATCTGACCTAGATTCATTCTGGAAGGTACACCCAGTGGATTGAGAATAATATCCACTGGAGTTCCATTTTCAAGAAATGGCATATCTTCAACCTTAACAATCTTAGAAACAATTCCTTTGTTTCCATGTCGTCCGGCTAATTTGTCTCCAACCTGCAATTTTCTTTTCTTGGCCATATATACTTTGGCCAATTTCAATACTCCTGCCGGGAGCTCATCACCAATACTGATGTTAAACTTCTCCCGTTTATATCTACCTACTTCTTCATTTACCTTAATCGAATAATTGTGCAGCAATCTGGCAATTTGCTTATTCGTCTGATCGTTCTTTGTCCAGTTTGAATAATCGATTACACTATAGTCAATTCCTTTAAGAACGCCCTGATTTAACTTGGTTCCTTTAGCAACTATTTCTTCACTATAGATACTCTTGATGCCGTCAGTTACCTTATTCTTAACCAGAATAAGCAGCTTGTCGATGAGTATCGTCTTTAACTCATTCAAAGCAATAGCATGCTGATCGTCCAATTTGGCAAGAAGTTCTTTCTCCTTTTCTTTCTGCACCCTATCCTTCTTGGCTCTGGCATATAGATGTTTGTCTATAATAACACCTTTTGTGGAAGGTGGAGCCTTGAAAGAAGCATCTTTGACATCTCCTGCTTTATCTCCAAATATGGCTCGAAGAAGTTTTTCTTCAGGTGTAGGATCGGATTCACCCTTAGGTGTAATCTTTCCAATAATAATATCTCCTTCTTTCACCCAAGCACCAACTCGTATGATACCATTTTCGTCAAGATCCTTAGTTGCCTCTTCACTTACATTGGGAATATCATTGGTAAGCTCCTCCTCACCCAATTTGGTATCTCTGACGTCTAACTCGAAATGCTCTATGTGAAGAGAAGTAAAAATATCTTCGCTGACCACTCTTTCTGATAAGACTATTGCATCCTCAAAATTGTATCCTTTCCAAGGCATGAAAGCTACCTTAAGATTCTGACCCAACGCTAATTCACCTTTTTCCGTTGCATATCCATCACACAGAATCTGGCCCTTTGTAACACGTTGCCCTTTACGAACAATCGGTTTGAGGTTGATACAAGTTCCTTGGTTTGTTCTCAAGAATTTGATTAGCTTATATGATTTTCTATTATCCTCAAAAGAAACAAGTTGTTCTTCTTCGGTACGATCATATCGAATCACAATTTCATTCGCATCAACATATTCCACAACCCCATCACCTTCCGCATTGATCAACATCTTTGAGTCAATAGCAACTTTGGCTTCCAGACCGGTTCCAACAATTGGAGACTTGGGTCTAACCAAAGGTACGGCCTGACGTTGCATATTAGACCCCATTAAGGCTCTATTTGCATCGTCATTTTCAAGGAACGGAATCAATGATGCCGATACTCCTACGATTTGATTTGGCGCGACATCCATGTATTCAATCTCTTCTGGAGTCAATACTGGAAAATCACCGTGCTCTCTACATTTCACCCGCTCATTCATAAAGTTTCCTTTATCAGAAATTTGGGCATTCGCCTGTGCAATCCTCTTGAAATCCTCTCCCTCTGCCGACAAATATTGGGATTTCCCATTGACATCAACAATCCCATTTTCCACCTTTCTATATGGCGTTTCAAGGAAGCCCATCTTATTCACTTTTGCATGAACACAAAGAGTGGAAATTAGACCAATATTGGGTCCTTCTGGTGTTTCAATTGTACATAATCTACCATAGTGCGAATAATGAACGTCTCTAACTTCAAAACCTGCTCTTTCTCTTGACAATCCACCCGGCCCAAGAGCCGAAATTCTTCTTTTGTGGGTTATTTCTGAAAGAGGATTGGTTTGATCCAAAAATTGAGATAATTGGCTAGTACCAAAAAAAGAATTAATTACAGAAGATAATGTCCGGGCATTGATCAAATCAATAGGCGTAAAGACTTCATTGTCTCTGACATTCATTCTTTCACGAATGGTCCTTGCCATTCTTGCAAGTCCAACGCCAAACTGAGCATAAAGCTGCTCCCCAACAGTTCTAACCCTTCTATTACTCAGATGATCAATATCATCAATATCTGCCTTCTGATTCATCAGACTTACGAGATATTGGACAATTTTGATAATATCCTCTTTCGTAAGCGTCAGCTCATTCTTGTCAATATCGAGTTCAAGTTTTCTATTGATCTTATATCTACCAACCTCGCCAAGGTTGTATCTTTTATCAGAGAAAAACAGTTTATCAATGATACCTCTAGCTGTTTCGTCATCCGGTGGATCAGATCCTCTGAGCTGACGATAAATATGTTGAACCGCCTCAAGTTCGGAACTTGAAGGATCCTTTTGAAGCGTATTGTAGATGATTGAATAATCTTCTTCTATATCTTCCTTTTGAAGTATGATGTTATCTACATCAGCATCTAAAATTAATTGGATATTATCTTCATCCAAGACCACATCCCTTTCAAGGATAATCTCGTTTCTTTCTATTGTAACAACCTCTCCCGTGTCTTCATCCACAAAGTCTTCTGCCCATTTTCTTAGTACACGTGCCGCAAGTTTTCTTCCAATTGCCTTTTTTAATTCCTTCTTGCTAACAGGAATCTCCACAGCCAGATTAAAAATATCAAGAATGGCTTTATCTGTATCAAACCCAATTGCTCTAAGAAGTGTAGTTACAGGGAACTTTTTCTTACGGTCTATGTAAGCATACATCACCGTATTAATATCTGTAGAGAACTCCATCCATGCCCCTTTGAAAGGAATGACTCTTGCGGAGTAAATTTTCGTACCATTAGGATGAAAATTTTGTCCAAAAAAGACACCTGGAGATCGATGTAACTGAGAGACAATAACTCTTTCAGCTCCATTGATTACGAAAGTTCCTTTGGGAGTCATGTATGGTATATTGCCTAAAAATACATCCTGGACAATAGTTTGGAAATCAACATGCTCCTCATCGTTACATGAAAGTCTAAGTTTTGCCTTGAGAGGAACGCTATACGTTAATCCTCTCTGCATACATTCGCTAATGGAGTACCTTGGCGGATCAATGAAATAATCCAAAAACTCTAAAACGAATATGTTACGGGCATCGGTAATTGGAAAATTCTCCATGAAAACTCGAAACAGACCTTCGCCTATTCTATTCTCTGGAGTAGTTTCTAGTTGGAAGAACTCCTGGAAAGATTGTAATTGAATATCCAGTAAATTTGGATTTTCATCAGGTAATCTAATCTTTCCAAAATTTACCCTAGGGTTGTCAATGACATTTAAAGTTCCTATAGCGGCCATATGATGAGTTTTGTTGAGGAGCTTTCCCCTCGAAAGTTATATGATACCCAAGGCAGGGTTAATTATTGTAAAACGTATAGTGTATAAACAGTTTAGGCTCAGTCTATCCAATGATAGACTAAGCCATAACAATTTATCTCTTAATGATATCCTATGTTGAATTCGGATTCTAAGTGCATTAAAGGTTGTTGTGAACGAATTACTTGATTTCCACGCTCGCTCCAACAGCTTCTAATGCCGACTTAATAGATTCTGCCTCATCTTTATCCACACCCTCTTTTACAGGAGCAGGAGCTGAGTCTACTAAATCCTTAGCATCTTTAAGACCTAAACCTAATAGGTTTTTGACTTCTTTAACAACTTTAAGTTTCGCGGCACCTGCAGATGCAAGAACAACATCAAACGATGTTTGCTCCGCAGCTCCACCAGCGTCTCCACCAGCTGCAGGACCAGCAGCAACAGCAACAGCGGCTGCAGCAGGCTCTATACCATATTCTTCTTTAAGGATATCCGCAAGCTCATTCACCTCTTTTACAGTGAGATTAACAAGTTTTTCTGCGAAGTCTTTCAAATCTGCCATTGATTACAGTTTTTTTTAAAATTTTAATAATAGTTACGAGTGCACTATTTCTATGTATATTAACTTGGAAGCTCTAACTAATTTTCACCCCTTTCTCCTAATGTCTTCAGGATACCACTTAATTTTGACCCTCCTGATTGAAGAGAACTAATAACATTCTTAGCGGGTGATTGCAATATTCCGATGATTTCACCAATCAACTCTTCTCTGGATTTCAAATTACTCAAAACATCGAGTTGATCGTCTCCTTCATAAATTGCACTATCTATATATGCAGCTTTTATCTCTGGTTTTTCATTATCTCCCCTGAACTCCTTAATCATTTTTGCAGGAGCGTTACCTGTTTCAGTGAAGAATATAGCCGTAGGTCCTTTTAAGGAATTATAAAGACCTTCAAAATTTTTCTCACCATCACATTGTTCAAGGGCCTTCTTTGCAAGGGTATTTTTTACAACCCTCATTTCGATGTTATTGTCATAACAAAGTCCTCTCAATTTATTGACCTGTTCAACCGTGAGGGTAGATGAATCCGTAATATAGAAATATTGACTTGATCCAAACTTTTCCTTTAAATCTTCTATAACTGCTGTTTTTTCTGCTCTTGTCATTTCTGTAGATTTTAAAATTTGGATTATTTAATTGATCTCGCATCTACCTTAATACCAGGACTCATTGTACTAGCTACAGTCACTGATTTCACATATGTACCTTTAGCTGAAGATGGTTTCATCTTCATTAAAGTCGACAATAATTCATTCGCATTTTCGGTTAGTTTATTTGCGTCGAATGAAATTCTTCCGATAGAAGAATGGATAATTCCATATTTGTCAACTCTAAAGGCAATCTTTCCCCCTTTTACCTCTTTCACTGCAGCAGCAACATCTGCGGTAACAGTACCAGTCTTAGGATTAGGCATTAGCCCTCTAGGTCCCAAGGTCCTACCAATACGTCCAACTTTCGCCATTACTTGAGGCATTGCAATGACAACATCTATATCAGTCCATCCACCTGTAACTTTCTGAATATAATCATCAAGTCCCACATGGTCTGCACCCGCATCCAATGCCTCTTTTTCCTTATCTGGTGTACAGAAAACCAATACTCTTTTTGATTTACCAGTCCCATTAGGTAGTGAAACCGTTCCTCTGATCGCCTGATCAGCTTTTCTAGGATCTACCCCTAAAGCTACATGAACGTCTACAGAAGCATCAAATTTGGTAGTTGAGACTTCCTTAATCAATCCCATTGCTTCATCCAAAGAATACAATTTCGTGGGATCTACCTTTTGATTTGCAGCTTTTCTTTTTTTCGTAATTCTTGCCATTTCTATAATTTCTGAGGTCAACGTTCAGGCAATGAACTTCCTCAATGAAAAAATCTAGTTCTACCCTGTTTTTACGCCTCCCAAGGTGCTGTACCACTAACTCGCAAACCCATACTTCTAGCTGTACCGGCAACCATTTTCATTGCTGATTCTACTTTGAAAGCATTCAGATCTTCCATCTTATCTTCTGCAATGACTTTAATTTGATCCCAAGTAACGGAACCGACTTTATCCCGATTTGGAACAGCAGATCCACTCTTCAATTTCGCTGCCTCCAGCAATTGAACTGCTGCCGGAACTGTCTTGGTTACAAAATCAAAAGACTTGTCTTTGTAAACGGTAATGCTAACCGGAATCAATTTTCCCTGCGAATCCTGAGTCTTCGCATTAAATCGCTTGCAAAATTCCATGATGTTTACACCTTTGGCACCTAATGCAGGTCCAACCGGTGGAGATGGATTTGCCTGACCTCCTCTCACCTGGAGTTTAATCAGCGCTTCAAATTCTTTGGCCATTTTTCAAAAATTTATTCAGTTTAGGTTCAGGAGTTCTTTTCAACCTGCATGAAGTTCAATTCTACTTCTGTACCCCTTCCAAATATTTTAACTATTACTTTAAGCTTTTTCTTCTCTTCGTTTACTTCCTGAATTTCGCCGACAAACTCGTTAAACGGACCATCGGTTATTTTTACTGTCTCTCCAACGATAAATGGCTCTAGGAGAGACTCTCCAATGTTCTGAGATTCATCTACTTTACCTAGTAACCGATTCGCTTCTGCATCTTGCATGGGGATCGGTTTAGTCTTCCCAAGAAAATGAATGACATTGGGTAAATTGGCAATAGACTGAACAATCTCCCCTTTGAATCGCTTGGGATCAGCCTCTACCAATAAGTAACCCGGAAGAATATTTCTTTCCGAGATAACTTTCTTGCCTGCTCTTATCTTATATACTTTTTCCGTAGGAACCACTACCTGCTTAATCAAATCACCCCAGTCAGATCTGGAAATTTCCAAATCAATACGTTCCTTGATCTTTTTTTCTTTTCCGCTTATTACACGCAACGAATACCATTTGGTGCCGCTGTTCTGTATATCCGGAGTAGTTGTGGTTGTTGATTCCAAAATTTTAGAATTAATTAGAAAGTCCATAAATCAATTCGGTTCCTTGTTTTGAAAAGAAATCCATAACAAGGATCACTAAAGCAAAAATTACAGAACCAACCACTACAAGGTATGTGCTCTCCAAAAGACTGGCCCATGTCGGCCAGGTCACTTTGTTGATCAGTTCATTGTAGCTTTCCTTTATGTAAAGAATCAATTTATCCATACATGCATCATTTAAAGTCCGAAAAAGATTAGTAGATAAAAGCGTTCAGATTGTTACCCTATCTTTCTTTTTGATAAAATTTGCAGGGGAGACAGGAATCGAACCCGCAGCCCCCGGTTTTGGAGACCGGTGCTCTACCAGTTGAGCTACTCCCCTAAAAAAAAAGCAGTACTTACTTTTAATCCTGCTATATACAGCAAAAATTAAGTGTCTCTAAAGACACCTAATTTTGCTTTTTTTATCTGTATAGACTAGATTTTAATTAATCTAGAATCTCTGTTACCTGACCAGCACCAACCGTTCTACCACCTTCTCTAATAGCGAATCTCAATCCTTTCTCCATTGCAATAGAGTTGAGTAGAGAAACTTCAAGAGAAACATTGTCACCAGGCATTACCATTTCTACACCATCTGGAAGCGTGACATCTCCTGTAACATCAGTGGTTCTGAAATAAAATTGTGGCCTATATCCATTAAAGAATGGTGTGTGTCTTCCGCCTTCATCTTTACCTAAAACATAAACCTCACACTTAAATTTCTTATGTGGAGTTACAGATCCTGGCGCACAAATTACCATACCTCTTTTGATATCGTCCTTGTCGATTCCTCGAAGAAGCAATCCAGCATTATCACCAGCTTCACCCCTTTCTAGAATCTTTCGGAACATCTCAACACCAGTAATTGTAGATGTCAATGGTTTTTCACCTTCAGCCATCATACCGATGATTTCAACACCGTCTCCCGTATTGATCACACCTCTTTCTATTCTGCCTGTTGCAACTGTACCTCGACCTGTTATGGAGAATACATCTTCTATAGGCATCAAAAATGGTTTGTCAACATCTCGAACAGGTTCTGGAATATCTGCATCAACAGCTTCCATCAATTCCATGATCTTAGCTGTAGCAGCAGCATCTCCTTCAAGAGCTTTTAAAGCTGAACCCTGAACAATAGAAGCATTGTCACCATCGAATTCGTACTGATCCAGTAGTTCCCTAACTTCCATCTCAACTAATTCTAACATCTCCTCGTCATCAACCAAGTCTACTTTGTTCATGAAAACAACAATCTTTGGAACACCAACCTGTCTTGCAAGAAGTATGTGTTCTCGGGTCTGTGGCATAGGACCATCAGTCGCTGCCACAACAAGAATAGCACCATCCATTTGAGCCGCACCAGTAACCATATTCTTCACATAATCCGCGTGACCCGGACAGTCAACGTGAGCATAGTGACGATTTGCCGTTTCGTATTCAACGTGAGCAGTGTTGATAGTAATACCCCTTTCCTTTTCTTCAGGAGCAGAGTCAATTGAATCATAATCTTTCTTTTCGGAAAGACCTGCCTCAGCTAATACGTAGGTGATGGCTGCCGTCAGAGTAGTCTTACCATGATCGACGTGACCTATAGTACCGATATTAACGTGAGGTTTCGTCCTTTGAAAGGTTTCCTTTGCCATCAGTAATAGATTTAAATATTTAGAATTTAGTTAAGTTATTATTTCAATTTCTTGAGCCAATGAAGGGATTTGAACCCCCGACCCCTTCCTTACCATGGAAGTGCTCTACCCCTGAGCTACATTGGCGTTCCTGCATTCAAATACGCCACACATCATTTTCAGTTACTGCCTCTGCTCAGATATTGTCAAAAAAAATGGAGCGGGCGAAGAGACTCGAACCCTCGACCCTCAGCTTGGAAGGCTGATGCTCTACCAACTGAGCTACGCCCGCATTTTCCATTTTTTACTTCCAGCTGACTGAAAGCAATGCGTGGGGGTGGTAGGATTCGAACCTACTCAGTCGTAGACAACAGATTTACAGTCTGCCCCGGCTCTCCAACTCCGGCGCACCCCCGGCTAGTTCTTCAATGTTTAAGATGATCCTTTGATCACCCCATTAAAAAGAGCCGATGGAGGGATTCGAACCCCCGACCCGCTGATTACAAATCAGCTGCTCTGGCCAACTGAGCTACATCGGCTTTTATATCAAACATCCTTTATTTTGTTCGAATCACGAACAAACAATGTCAAATCCGCCCAAATTTCAACCTAAAGTCGATGACTCTCCAGTATTTGCCAACAAAAACTAAATCGCAAAAAACGACTATAATTCATTGATAATGAAAAGCATATGCACAGTGCCTTGAAAGCATTCCTTCAAAAGCGAACGCAAAGATAGTACTTTTGCATATAAAGAGAAACATGCATTTGAAAAAAATATGGTTGTTTTTCAACTTTTCCCATTCAAGGATTATGTTGGCTTTTAAAGCCTCTCTATTCAAAGGTTTAATTGAATTATTTGATGTCTCCCTCGAAACAACTAATTTTTGGCCATGTGAAGGCAAGAATGAATTTTTCACTTTATTGCTAACTTCGTTCTCGATAAGCTTGCCCATCCTAAATTAAAGACTTACTGTATGGCTAATCAATCTCAGGTACAATATGATGAGAGCAATGTGCGCTCTCTTGATTGGAAGGAACATATCCAACTGCGACCAGGAATGTATATCGGAAAGTTGGGTGATGGTTCTACCCCAGATGATGGTATATACGTTCTTATCAAAGAGGTTATCGACAATTCTATTGATGAATATGTAATGGGCCATGGAAAAAAAATCGATGTTCAGATTTCCGAGCAACAAGTTACTATTCGAGATTTTGGGCGAGGTATTCCTCTAGGAAAAGTTATCGATTGTGTTTCCAAAATCAATACTGGGGCAAAATACGATAGTAAAGCTTTTAAGAAATCTGTTGGATTGAACGGTGTCGGAACCAAAGCTGTAAATGCATTGTCCGAACATTTCGAGGTCTCATCTGTAAGAGACGGAAAAATTAAAACGGCCATATTCCGACTTGGTGAATTAAAAGAAGACAACAAAATCACCAAAACTGCTGATGCCAATGGTACTACGATTGTTTTTCGACCAAGTAAAACTTACTTCAAGAACTTCAAATTCAATAAAGAATACATCGAGAATCAACTTTGGAATTACGCTTTTCTAAATGCAGGTCTTCGCATAAATTTCAATAACAAGTCAATGTATTCCAAGAATGGATTGCTGGACCTATTGAACAAGAAGACCGTTAATGACCCTAAAAGATATGATATTATACACCTGAATGGACCGGATATTGAATTAGCATTAACACATGGTGATCAATATGGTGAGCAATATCACACTTTCGTTAATGGTCAAAATACAACTCAGGGTGGAACACATCTAGCTGCTTTTAAAGAAGCTATAGTGAATACTGTAAGGAAACACTGGCCAAAGAAAAACTTCGATCCCAGAGATATTCGTGCTTCGATTATTGCCGCAATAAGTGTCCGCGTAGAAGAACCCGTTTTCGAATCTCAAACAAAGACCAAATTAGGTTCTATAAATATTTACCCCAATGGGCCAACTATGAGATCATTTGTCAATGATTTCTTGACAACACAACTGGATAATTATCTCCATCAGCATACAGAAATCGCAGATGCTTTGCTCAAAAGAATTGCCCAATCTGAAAGAGAACGAACAGAAATGGCGGGTATCAAGAAGCTTGCAAATCAACGGGCGAAAAAGGCCAACCTTCACAACAAAAAACTTCGCGATTGCCGCAGACATTTTAATGAAAAGAAAATTACAGAAGAGATTAAGCTAAGTACTACGATATTTATAACCGAGGGGGACAGTGCTAGCGGATCCATAACAAAAGCCAGAGACGTCCAAACTCAGGCCGTTTTTTCCTTAAGGGGTAAACCACTTAACACTTTTGGACTCACCAAAAAAGTTGTTTACGAAAATGAAGAGTTCAATCTTCTCCAGCATGCACTAAACATAGAGGATGGTCTGGACGACCTAAGGTATAATCAGGTCGTTATATCAACTGATGCAGATGTAGATGGTATGCACATACGTCTGTTATTGCTTACCTTTTTCCTAAGATTTTTTCCTGACTTGGTAAGGGCTGGTCATCTCTATATCCTGGAAACTCCGTTGTTTAGAGTTCGTGACAAACAAAAAACATTTTATTGTTACTCTGAAAAGGAGAGGAGTAGTGCTATTCAAGAATTGAGAGGTAAACCAGAAATTACTCGGTTTAAAGGGCTCGGGGAAATTTCACCAAATGAATTTGCTGGACTGATTGGCGAAGATATGCGATTGGAGCCTGTAATTCTCTCTGATGATGCTAAAATTGATGAAATCCTTAAATATTATATGGGAAAGAATACACCTCAGCGACAAGAATTCATCATCCAAAATCTTAAAATCGAACTTGACACCTTGGATCAAAAAGAATCTGTTGAAGTTGTGGAGGAGACATCAGAAAGCATGTAGCTGACTTTTTGACGTACTTGAGTTTCGAACGATACCATATATGACTGAATCATAACTTCCGAAACCTACATAATGTCAGATTTAGTCCCATGGCATGGAAGTTGGCAATCTGGAACTGTTATCACTTTAGATTGATTTTATAAAATATAATCCAAAACTAGATGTCATTGTTTGAAGACATGTTCGCGATACAAGCTATTGATGATGAAAAAGATTTCATGTCGATTGAGATCATGGATATGGAGGATGAATCAAGGCAATCATCGGATATTCCAGAAGAACTTCCGATTCTTGTTCTCAAGAATACAGTATTGTTTCCTGGTATTGTAATTCCTATAACTGTCGGAAGGGACAAATCAATTAAGGCTATACAAGACGCACACAGCGCCAACAAACTCGTTGCTGTAATATCACAAAAGAATCCATCCGTTGAGGACCCAGGTGAAGAAGATATGTATAATATTGGAACTGTTGCAAGGATTCTTAAATTGCTCAAAATGCCAGATGGAACGACAACGGCCATTTTGAAAGGAAGAACAAGATTTGCTTTGAGAGGGATTAATCAATCTATTCCATATTTAAAAGGAAATATTACCACATTAAATTATGATCCTCTTGATGACCAAATCAAGTTTAGAGCCATAATCAATTCTGTAAAAGATATTGCCAATCAGATTATAGAATTATCTCCTCAAATTCCATCCGATGCCGCATTGATGTTGAAGAATATTGACAATGATCCTTTTCTCCTCAACTTCATCGCTTCTAATCTCGGTTCTAAGGTCAAAGTAAAGCAAACTATTCTGGCCCAGAATAACCTTATGCAGAAAGCGGAGCAAGTTCTTGAGCAAATGGATAGTGAACTTCAGCTTCTTGAATTAAAAGATCAAATACAAAGCAAAGTCCGAGGAGATATAGAGAAGCAACAACGAGATTATTTTCTTAATCAACAGCTCAAAACAATACAGGAAGAGCTTGGCCAAAGTCCTCAACAAGAGGACTTAAAAGAACTTAAAGCAAGAGCTGATAAGAAAAAATGGCCTATTGAAATCAAAGAAGCCTTTGATAAGGAATTTGGGAAACTTCAGAGAGCGAATCCTCAAGTCGCGGAGTTCAATGTATTACTAACTTATTTGGAGTTCATGGTCGATTTGCCTTGGGAGAAATACACCAAGGACAATTTTGACCTTCAAAAGGTTCAAAAAATTCTGGATAGGGATCATTTTGGCTTGAAGAAGGTAAAAGAAAGAATACTTGAACATCTGGCCGTACTCAAATTAAAGGGAGATATGAAAGCTCCTATCATATGTCTTGTTGGCCCTCCCGGTGTAGGTAAGACTTCCCTGGGTAGAAGCATTGCAAGAGCATTGAAACGTAAGTTTGTCAGAATGTCTCTTGGAGGCCTTCACGATGAAAGCGAGATTAGAGGCCATCGAAAAACCTATATTGGAGCCATGCCTGGACGAATTCTTCAAGGCTTAAAAAAGTCCAAATCATCAAATCCGGTATTTATCCTGGACGAAATCGACAAAGTAGGCAAGGATTTCAGAGGCGACCCATCTTCTGCACTTCTCGAAGTTTTGGATCCGGAGCAAAACACAACATTCCATGATAATTATCTGGATCTTGAATATGACTTGTCTAAAGTATTATTCATTGCAACGGCCAATAATCTGAGTACAATACAACCTGCATTGCTCGACCGTATGGAAATCATTGACGTTAGTGGCTATTCAACAGAGGAAAAGATGGAGATTGCAAAAAAACATCTCATTCCTAAGCAAAGAGAAGCTCATGGACTAACTGGCAAACAGGTGAAATTTGATCAGAAATCCATTGAATCTATCATTCAAAACTATACCAGAGAATCAGGAGTCCGATCTTTGGACCGTACTCTCGGAAAAGTAATGCGGCATACAGCCAAAAAGATTGCCATGAATCAAGCGGACAAACTTAATGTCAAAAGCGGTTTATTAAAGGAAATTCTTGGCCCCGCAAGATATACCAAAGATCAGTATAGTGTGGAGCAAACTTCTGGTGTAGCTGTAGGACTTGCCTGGACCCGGGTCGGTGGTGACATTTTGTTTATCGAAGCCAGCCTCAGTGATGGTAAAGGAAAATTAACACTCACAGGAAATCTTGGGGATGTAATGAAGGAATCTGCAACGACGGCCCTTAGTTATGTCAAGGCCAATGCAGGAAAAATGGGTATAGACAAAGAAGTATTTTCGTCAAAAGACATTCATATCCACGTACCAGAAGGTGCTATACCTAAGGATGGGCCCTCTGCAGGAATTACAATGTTATCAGCTTTAGTATCAGCTCTCAATAAGAGTCCCGTGAAACCTTACCTGGCTATGACAGGAGAGATTACTTTAAGGGGCAAGGTCCTCCCGGTTGGTGGAATTAAAGAGAAAATTCTTGCGGCAAAAAGAGCAGGTATTAACGAAATTATCCTTTGTGATCAGAACAAAAAAGATGTGGAACAAATTGACCCACATTATATAGATGGGCTTAAGTTTCACTATGTTCATACTATGGGTGAAGTGCTGGAAATTGCTATTGGCTTCTAATACCCACCTTTTACAAGTTTGTTTGATTCGGTTTGAATCTACCTTTGCCAAATTTGGTTCCATTGAATTTGATTTGATCCTTTAAGGGTTTTTGCTCTTCTACAGTCAGAGTGATAAAATCTTTGCATTGATCAGAACATGTATGATTATAGAGCTCTGCACATGTTTCACATTGAATAAAGAGGATATGGCAAGCTTCATTGGAGCAATTGATATGCCTGGCAGATGGATTTCCACACTGGTGGCAATTACTTATAATTTCGCTACTTATGGTTTCTCCAAGTCGATCGTCGAATACAAAGTTTATACCCTTAAATTTATTCTCTAATTCTTGTTCTTGCACCTGTCTGGCATATTCTATAATACCACCATCCAACTGATACACTTTTTCAAATCCCTTGTGTTTATAATAGGCGCTAGCTTTTTCACAACGGATACCCCCTGTACAATACATGATGATATTCTTCTCTTTGTGATTATCAAGGATGTTTTCTACAACCGGAAGCGCTTCTCTAAATGTTTCAACATCAGGACAAATTGCACTTTCAAAATGCCCTACCTCACTTTCATAATGATTTCGCATATCCACCACAATGGTTTGATCCGAATCTGCCAGGTTATTAAATGTGGCAGCATCAATGTGCTCTCCACCATTCCCTGCATCAAAGGTAGAATCGTCTAGCCCGTCAGCTACTATTTTGGCTCTTATTTTAATTTTGAGAACATAGAAGGATTTCCCATCATCTTCTATCGCATAGTTTAATCTAATACCGTTCAAAAAGTTGATTTCATTCAGGAATTCAATAAAGGCTCCCATTTGAAAATCTGGTACGGAAACTTGAGCATTGATGCCCTCTTCTGCAACATAGACTCTCCCACAAACGTCCAATAAATCAAGATGGTAATATAGATAGTTTCGAAAAAATGCGACGTTCTTAATCTTGTAATATTTGTAAAATGAAAGGGTGAAGCGCTTTTCCTCAGACTGTAACAATCGATTTTTGAGTTGTTCTTTATTGATTTTATTGTATAATTCCTTCATTGATAATCATTCTAAATTTGAGCTGCAAAATTACACGGTTGCTTTTCATTTGTCAAAGTAGATGCTGATGAGTCCAGAGATAATTGCTTTAGCTAGAAAACATTTTCAGGAAAATGATCGACACTTTTATCGACATATTGCTGGGATCCAGATCAAAGATTTTGAAAAGCCTCAGAAAACTGATCTTTATCATTCGATTGTTCGGGTAATTCTTGGACAGCAGCTTTCCACAAAAGCCGCCCATACCATATATCAACGTTTTCTAACTTTGTTTAAAGATTCCTACCCATGGCCGACACGTCTTATAAAGATATCCAATGAAGCGCTCCGAGCTCAAGGTGTAAGTCGTCAAAAAGCCGGATACCTGCGGAATGTTGCGCAATTCTTTTTGGAAAGACAATGGACTACGGAAGATGTAATTCAAATGGAAGATGATTACCTAATAGAACAACTTACGTCTATAAAGGGAGTGGGAACATGGACGGTTCAAATGCTGTTAATGTTTACTCTGGGTAGACAGGATATCTTGCCTGTTGATGACCTGGGAATTCAAAAAGGCATTAAGAAAATTTATTCAATTGAGTTTACAGGAAAGCAGTTAAAAAATGAAATGATTCGCATTGCATCCTCCTGGTCGCCATATAGAACCATTGGATGTATGTATCTTTGGAGGTTTGCTGATGGAGGAGAACCAATCAAATAGAATAATCGGACGGTACAAAGGGGAGAAATTTGGCCCTCTAATGATTTGTTTCGCCGGAATGCATGGAAATGAAACAGCTGGAATTCGTGCTCTGGAACTCCTATTCAAAATGCTAGAGGTTGAGCCTATTACTAACGAATCTTTTAACTATCGCGGACAGGTGGTTGGTATAAAAGGCAATCTTCAAGCAATTGACCAAGGTGTTAGATTTGTTAAAAAGGATTTGAACCGGCAGTGGATCAAATCAAATGTTGATAGGATATGCAGTAAGGATCCAACCACCTTAGAAGATGAAGATTTAGAGTTGTTTGAACTTCATACTTTGGTTCAAAATGAAATTGAACAGTACAAGCCAAAATCAATTATTTTTCTTGATTTGCACACAACAACTGCAGAAGGCGGCATTTTCACAATTCCACATAGCGATGAACTGAGCGTATCCATAGCAAAAGATCTTTTTGCACCCGTATTACTTGGTTTTCTCGAAGGTGTATCTGGTACAGTACTGCATTATTTCAATAAACACAATTTCGTGTTTTCTAAAACTGTTTCTCTGTGCTTTGAATCCGGTCAACACGAGGATCCTCTTTCTGTCAATCGAGCGATTGCTGCACTTACCAATTGCATGAGAGCTATAGGGAGTGTTCAACAAAGTGATGTTGCCCATCGTCATAATTTCCTTCTTCAAACTTATTCAAAAGGATTACCACCAATATCGAATTTGATCCAAAGACACATCGTCAGAAATGGGGACGGATTTCAAATGCTTCCTGGATATCAAAATTTCCAAATGGTAAAGAATGGAGAGCATCTGGCTACAGACAAGAATGGAAATATTATAAGTCCACAGGATTGCAGAATTCTAATGCCATTATATCAGCAACAAGGGGAAGATGGATTCTTCCTGATTAAAGATGGAATCTAAAAAGCCCCTCTCATTGATATGATGAAATTACGCCCGGCTGCGCTAATTCCTGAAGAGAATGGTCGATAATGAATATCTCCGATATTTTCTACCCCAAAATTAAAACTGATCTGATCGTTTAACTGATACTTGCTGTAGAAATTAAAAGTCGTCCAAGCCGGAGTTCCTGTGGGAAGAGCTTCAGATTCATTATCTGATTCACCTAAAGCATAATCTTCAATTGGTTTTTCGGCATTGAATCGGATATTACCCTCAAAACGCCAGGGTGCCTTCTGATAAGTAATTGCAATCCCCCCATATTTCGGTGGGATATGCGCCAATGGTGCATTTTCACCCTCGGAACGTTCCGCTTCTCCTTGTATCCAATTATAAGAAGCCTGTGCAGACCAGTTTTCGTCAAACTTTGCTAAAAGATTGCCACTTAATCCCATAATATAGGCTTTAAGGGCATTAACGTTAGCCTGAACTGTTAATTGCTCATCATCTAGCGACAAAGTAGTACTCCCGTCCGGAAGAACAAAATTTTGCCTAACTATGGCATCATCGAGTGCAGTATAGAAAGAGGTACCGCTCAACTTCAATCCAGCACCCGGTGTGCCTGTCTTGATATTCCCAAACTCCTTTGCAATTGTTAATTCTAAATTCATTGGGGAAAGCTCGGGTTTCAACCTTGGATTAGGTACTGTAACATAGCCATTCTTTTCTCTGATTTTAGCAAAATCATCAATATTGGGAGATCGAAATGCACTTGAGTATATCAGTCGTGCCTGAAGTTTATTCCTCGAATTGTAAGTGATAGCAGCTGCATAGGAGAGATTATCATTGCTCGATGTGATGCCAGTATAATATTCAGCAGGCCAGATTATTATGTCAGAATCTGTATACAATACATCAAGGGTTACATTAGAATATCTCAATCCTGCTCTTACATTAATCAAAGAATCCTGGCTTCTCCAACGATAGTCCATATAGGCCCCTATTTGATCCATACTGCTTCCGCCACTTGGATACCGGGTCAATTGCCCCCCGGAAATTCCCTGCGAGATAATATTCTTATTGCCAGCAATTGATGTAACTGAATTCCTATTAACATCGACACCAAAAGTCAGTTGGTTTGAACCGGAAGAGTTTAATGCCTTCTCGAAATCTAGTGTCAAACTATTAATGTGCACTTCTTCCAGCTGAAATGAACGTCTCAGGTTCCCAAATTTTCTTTGAAATCTATCTTCATCGGCCCTCTGATAAGCATAGATGATAGTTCCATTATCATACAACCAGGTAGGTTTTAACAACCTAGCTTTCAAAGAACCCATAAGTCTTTGTTGTCCATATTCCCATTCCGCAAATTTTAACTTACTGGCTGAGGAGAGTGTGTCCGTCAGGCGATCATACCTTGGAATATCACTATTTGCGGAATATTGAAAATTGGCAATTACGTAGAAATTGTCATTGGGTTGATATCGAAATTTTTGAAGAATATCTAACTGACCATAGGCAGATCCTGCCTGTATTGTTGGGTCTGTGTTCTCTATAATCTGATCTATTCCTCCAATTCGTTGAAAGAAGAATTGTCGTAATCCCCAATCCGGATTACCTTCAGTTCTTTTACTACCGGATTTGAGATCATCAAAACTGGAGTAAGTTACCGCTGTAAGAGACCCAAATTTTCTCATCCCAAAATTCATATCAAAATGAAATGTCTTTTCCAAATTCGCAGATGAAAATCGGCCGTAAACATTGGTATTTACCTTATTGGGTGATTCATTCTGTCCAAACAATAATTGGGGATCTTTCGTCCGGAAATGTACGACACCTCCAAGGGCATCACTACCATATATCAATGATCCCGGTCCATATATGACTTCTATCTGATCCATAACCGAATTATCAACAGTAATGGCATTCTGTAGGTGACCATTCCTATAAATAGCATTATTCATTCTCACTCCATCCAAGACAAGCAATACCTTATTGGCTTCGAATCCACGGATCACCGGGCTGCCACCTCCAAGTTGTGATTTTTGCAAATAGATTTCTGAGTGTGCCGATAATGCATCAGCCGCAGTCTGTGAATTCTTGAATTGAATTTCTTCACTTTTTATACGACTGACTACATAAGGGATTTCTTCAATTTTTTTGTCTGCTCTGCCAATTACAACCACTTCTTCGAAAGTCATGGCATCAGGAAATAATGCTATTCGTCCTTGAAGTTTTCGAATCTCGTAGACAGGTAGGTTTAGTGTTTCGTATCCGATATAAGAAATTGTAATTATATCCCGAAAATTAAGATTTGGCATTTCTGAATTACCATCGAGATCCGTAATGTCCTGATAAAGGCCACTTTCCGAAACAATTGTTGCTCCAATTAGAGGCTCTCCTGTCTCTCCATCAAAAATATGCAATTGGTATCCGCTAGGCACATTCAATGCATTCAAGGATAAGTTGAAACCCATCCCAAAAATGAAGATGAAAACTGGTAGAAAAGTGCGAACGAATTGAATTCTGTTGTTCACTATTTTTGAGGAGTTATTATTCTAGACAATAAGTCTTTATGCTTTAGGCAATTTTATTGAGAAAATTGTTCCTTGATTAGCTACTGAAGATTTTACAAATATCCTGCCAGAGTGATAGCTTTCAATGATCCTTTTGGCCAGAGATAAACCCAGCCCCCAACCTCTTTTTTTCGTGGTATATCCAGGTTCAAAAACAGTTTTGAATTTGCTTGATGCAATGCCTTTACCGGTATCTGAAATCAGGATTTGAACATCCTTTTCATTTTCTTCGATTGATCCCGTAATAGTGCCTTCGCCATCCATTGAATCCAAAGCATTACGAAGGAGATTTTCTATTACCCACTCAAACAAATGTTCGTTGACATTAACCATGATCGGAAATTCAGATCTAGGATATTCAAAAGTGACCTTCCTGGGTGCTCTGCGTTTCATATACTCAAATACCCGAGATAGGATTTCATATATATTTTGCTTCTTCAAATCAGGATCCGACCCGATCTTTGAAAATCTATCAGCAATCAGTTCAAGGCGAGTCACATCTTTTCTGAATTCACCCAAGACTTCCTGGGATTGTTCATCTTGCAGATGCAAAGCCTTCAAGTGTTCGATCCAGGCAATGATAGCTGATATTGGCGTGCCTAATTGATGGGCTGTTTCCTTTGCCATTCCTACCCAAACACGATTCTGTTCTGAACGTCGAGCAGAACTAAAGCCAAAATAGCCCAAACCAATAAATGCCGCGATTAATCCGAATTGAATAAAAGGAAAAAATCTTAACCTCCTAAGATTAGCAGAATTAGTATACCATAACTTATACTCCCCCACGCCGAAGTTAATTTTTAGAGGGGTACCTCCATCATTAATTATTTTTTGAATTTGTGACCTAAAATAGAGGGTATCCTTATCGTATTTGTTAGGGAAATTGCGCCATATTTCAATAACTCCAGCATCATTTTCGAGAATTAAGGGAATGCTAGTATTTCCGCTGATGATATCAGAAGCCAACTTGGTATCGCAGTCCAAAATTTTTTGAACCGGAGTTTGCTCTTCTTCGTTTTGACTTTGAATATTGGAAAGGTCAATAGTTTCGAGTTCCAGGCTCCTGTATGCTTCTTTCAATTCCTCCGCTCTTTTTCTTTCCTCGTCAGCTAGTTTGCCGGCTAAATCATTAGTATAAACAAATGAAGCTACAACGATGCCAATACCTATTATGGTTAACCAAATCTTTAAACTTGACCTTTTTTGATAAATATCCATTATAGGCAGGGGTGTAATCGTAGGTAATTAGGACTTTCCAAGATAGGAATTTACCCTGGTCCTGACATTGTCACGTATATCCATCCAAAATAAATTATAATCGGCGCCATGATAATTTTTAGTTGTTATTAGAAAACTACCTGGAAACGTTGGCTTGGTAATCCATAAAACATTGTTCGCAATTTGTGCCTTAGATTTATAAGGATAAACAGCATTGTATTTTCTCAAAACAATGCCTTTGTGTTCGTTTGGATTGGTAATGGATGTATCAGTGGTCCATGAAATCGGATTGACGACAGCTATATTGTTACCGGTACCCCAGTTGCGTTTGGGTAGATGTCCAAACTTATAGGTTCTCCATGAAACAAAACAGCTATTATCTTCAGGTGAATTGCAGATAGGAATAGATAAAAAAGCATCTTTTGTTACCGGCATTCCTATTAAATAAGCAACAACCATACTTTCCTGCAGATCAGAACCATCTATTAATTCCTTTATCAGTTGTTCGGCATGTCTAGTCCCTTGAGAATGAGAGGCTATGATAAACGGTCTTCCTAAATTCCACTTTTCCATATATAGGAGAAAAGCTTTTTTAACGTCTGAATAGGCCAGTTTGAAAGCAGATACTTCATTGCCCTTGGCTTTACGTGGATAAAAGGAATTCAAGTGAGCTTGCCGGTATCTTGGCGCATACACTCTTGCTACTCCATTGAAAATACTGGCTTGATGCTTTATGGTTCCGTTATCCGTCTTTTCATTGATCTTGATATCATTAATAGGGGCATTCCATGATTTATCCACCATCTTTCCGGTATAAGTAGTCGGATGGACAAAAAACACGTCTACCTGGGCAGTTATTTGTCGGTTTTCAAGAGATGGAACGGGAACACCATCAGCAAAATCTGTCTTCTCGGGATGGGCCGCCCAAAGACTCAAACTTTGATAATTCATATCTGACTGTGCTCTCAAGTTCGTTTTCAAAACAAAAGATATGATTATCAAAAAATATGGCATTCGAAGAAATTCAGTCATTGGATAAACTGGTCAATTTTAGGAACTGAAATTTTAAAATTGGGGCAATTGCATTTGCCTGTTCTACATCCTGAAATAATAAACGCTAACAAGAGACAAGTAAATAATAAGGATAATTTCTTTCTATTTTGCATTCCGTAGTTTTTCTCTGTTGTTGGATTTAGACTAAACGAAACATGACTTTCACTAAGTATAACACCTGCTTGTGATACGAGATAAGCGAATTCTCGTTGCAGTTTTGAATTGGGGTTTAGGACATGCAACACGAAGTATCCCAATTATTCGCCATTTGCTAGAGCAAAATAATACAATTGACTTGGCTTCCGACGGGGACGCTCTGGATCTTTTGAAAGATGAATTTGAAGATCTGAAATCTATAATGCTTCCATCTTATTCCATCCAGTATTCTAGTCGTAACATGCATTGGAATATGGCTTCTCAATTTCCACATGTCCGATCGACCATACGCTTAGAACATCAAAAGATCTTACAGAATCACAGAGAAAGAAAATATGAAATAATCATATCGGATAATCGATACGGATGTCATCTTCCGCAATGTCATAACATTTTCATATCTCATCAATTAAATCTGAAAGTAGGGATTCTAGGTGGCTTAATAAATCACATTCATAGGAAAAAGATCCAAAATTTTCAGGAAGTCTGGGTTCCAGACTATGAAGATCGTCGACTTTCAGGGGATCTATCTAATCCAAAATGGTTGAAGCACCTGACTGTACGTTGGATTGGCCCACAATCTCGTTTAAAGCAAATAGGGTCGCCGAACTCTGATATTGACATCGCTATTGTGCTCAGTGGTCCAGAGCCACAAAGATCAAATTTTGAACAAAAATTGATTAAGCAATTCTCTTCGCTGCCTCATAAAATCATTTTAGTAAGAGGTTTAAGAAATCCCACAACAAACCTGGACTTACCAGGAAATACCACAATTCTAAACTATGCTGATGCAGAAATACTAAGTCGAGTGATTAACCAAAGTAAATTTATTATTTGTAGATCTGGTTACTCTACAATTATGGATTTGGACAACCTTGGCGGAAAGGTATTATTTGTTCCCACCCCAGGCCAACCTGAGCAGATGTACCTAGCAGAATATTTTGAACAAAAAAATATTGCTGAAATGCAATCCCAATTGAATCTCGATATTACTTCCGCTTGGAGTCGAAGAAATGATTATTCAGGATTCCCTATTCGTGCAATACTTACTTCCTGTTGTACTGATTCATAGCCCTGGATAGCCCTAAGAATCCGAAGGCTAAAATTGTTTCACTTGCATATTCGATAAATTTAGGCAAGACATCCATCTCTTCTTGAGTCCACTTTCCCAAAACAAAATCTACTTGTTGGCCACAGTGAAACTCCGAACCGATACCAAATCGTAATCTTGGATATTGACTAGTTGCCAGCATTTGCTGTATATCTTTGAGTCCGTTATGTCCTCCGTCAGAACCTTTTCCTCGCATTCTTTGCTTGCCAAATGGAAGATTCTTATCGTCTGTCACAATAAGAACATTGTTTATTTTGATTTTCAATTTAGTCATCCAGTGTCGGACAGCCTTTCCACTCCTGTTCATATAGGTGGAGGGCTTCAAAAGATAATAGGTTCGACCTTTGGATTTTATTGAGGCTAGTTGTCCTAAAGTCTCAGTTTCCCATTTTGCGCCAAACTTATCGACAATTTGATCTACTATAGTGAACCCAATATTGTGTCGAGTATCCACATATTCTTCACCTATATTGCCCAAACCTACTATTAAATACTTCATCGGATCAGGGTCACTGATTTTCTGATTAAATCTTTTAAATAATTTGCAAAATCTCATTTGCATCCCTTGTTATCTTATTCATAAAGGTACCATAATGGATATTTTGAATTGAACTGCGGGATACTAATCGTAACTTGCGATGACCATGTTCAGTTCATAATCTATCATAATCTATTCAAATATGGCTATATCCTCAACTGACGTTTATCCTGAATACTACGAAACATATATATCCAAAGTTCAAGAGCAAGATCTTTTAATGGCTCTGTTGAAGAATAAAGGTGATACAATAGATCTTTTCAGGAATGTAACCGCTGATAAAGAAGACTACAAATATGAAAAAGGGAAATGGTCCATCAAGGAAGTTTTGCAACACCTGATGGATACAGAAAGGGTCATGGCATATAGAGCACTAAGATTTAGCAGGGGTGACGATACCGAATTACCTGGTTTTGACCAAGATGTATTTACAAAAGAGTATCACCTCGACTCCATTAATCTAGACCAATTGATTGAAGAATTTATATCAATTCGAAATTCTACAATTCTATTTTATAGACATCTGAGCGATAAGCATTTAGACTATCGGGGTATAGCCTCAGGTTGGCCTATGTCTGTTAATGCCTTATTGCATGTAATTGTAGGGCACGCAGAACATCACAATAGAATTATCAATGAAAGATATTTATGAATTTTGATGTTTAGAAATAAGATTGACAAAGCAATCTGTGCTCTTCCATTTATCTGAATAGAGTAAAGAATACAAAGGATATCTCTAATTAGAACTATCGATTCATTTGATTTCTAAGGATTTATTGTCATCTTTGTAGCTCGCTTTGGCTTAAATTGGGCGGTTAAGAGTTCCGCGAATAGACATATATGGAATTTCTCCACTATTATTGAACGTACTTAAGCCAATAGCTCCGAGCACATTCACTTGACGTTACAATTACCTTTTCCGCATTTCCCGTGAACCTACGATGTAGAGGTTATGTTTTTAGATTTTAGATTGATAACTATATAAATGTTACCAACATTTAAAACAATTGTAGAAGGCCGTTTAGAATTCGGAAACGAGCGCGCTTATGAACAGGTGTTCAAGATGTTTTTGCACCGTTTGGAAAATTATTACAAGCATGATATTTTTCTTGATGAAGAGGAAATATTTAATGAAGATGTGCTTGCTCTGATAATTCCTCGTACAGTGGTTCAAAGTTCTGACAAAAGTTGGAAAAACACTGTCAGCCTATTAGAATATATCGCTCAATTTGCGATAGAAGGAAAAGTGCATGCCTGGGTAGTTGAGAGTGGAACTATAATCAAAAAGGTAAAGATCGAACCGTCTGGTGACAAAGCGGCGGTAATTGAGTTCAAACGTGGGTTTGAACTCATGAAAGACAAAGGCAAAGAGGAAGAGGCCATTGAAGCAATGGATGCAGCTATCAAAAAATACGAGAAGCATGCTCGTGCTTATGAAATCAGAGGGTTTATGAATATTCGTCTACAAAATTATTCAGATGCACTTAGGGATTTCACTAAGAGCATTAAACTCAATCCCAATTCACCATGGCCATATTACGGCAAGGCCAAGGTCAAAAAACATAACGGAGACTTTGAAGGAGCCATTGAGGAATTAGAATTTGGAGTTAAAAAATGTATCCCCCTGCAATCAATTCATTGGAGGATCCGAAGAATGAAAGCAGACTGTCTTCTTGAACTCAAGGATTATAAAGGGGCATTGTTAGATCTTAAACTTTATACCAATAGACGTATTAAACAAGACGACCTAAATTATTTATGGAAAAAAGATGTTTTCTATAAGTATGGTCTTGCTTTATCCAATATTGGGGATTATAAAGAAGCGATTTCCGCATTCGATAAGGCTTTGGATTTTGCAGATCAAAAAGCTACTGTAAATGACGCTGAAATATACTTTCAAAAAGGTCTTGCCGCTAAAAAAGCAGGCGTCACAGGATATAAAAAAGACTTTACCAAAGCCAAGGATCTTGGCTACGACGAAACCAGATTAAGTGCGGTCTTAACTTAGTTCAAAATTACCTGGCCCACTGTATCCAAAAGAGCTCTTGTTGCAGCTTTATCCACATCTTGTGCATATACCCTCAATACAGGTTCCGTGCCCGACGGTCTAATCATTACCCATTGGGAATCGGCAAGCCAAAACTTAAACCCATCAATCTTTTCAATCTTTTGAACCTCGTATTTCCCAAAGTTTGAATAGTGAGCATTGCTACATTTTTCAACAACCGATTCTTTTAGTTCCTGACTGATATGCAAGTCATCTCTATCGCAATGAAACGACCCCACTAACTGATACACTTCTTGAATAAGTTGCTTTAATGATTTTCCGGTTTTCGCCATAAATTCAAGGATTACAAGCCCGATCCAAATTCCATCTCTCTCAGGTATATGCCCTTTAACCGCCAATCCACCAGATTCTTCACCACCAACAAGGACATCCTCATTCAACATAATCTCAGCGATATACTTGAAGCCAATTTTAGTCACTTCAATTTCAAGGTCAAAATGTTTAGCAAGTTTCTCCATTTTATCTGTTACAGAAAAAGTAACAATTACTTTTCCATCCATCCCCTTATAAGCTTTCATGTAATATAATAGTAGTAACAAGATATGGTGGGAGTCTACAAACTTACCGTTCTCATCATATAGCCCTATTCTATCTGCATCTCCATCATTTGCCAGACCCATTCTAAGATCCTCATTCTTAGACATTTTTTCTGACAATTCACCAAGGTTTCGATGAATAGGTTCTGGTGCCTGGCCCAGAAAAGATGGGTTGAATTCGCAATGTAGAAACGTGGCATTTTTAAAAATCTTTTTTGCAACAGACTGTCCTGCACCATACATAGCATCGTAAGCTATGCGTATTCCAGATTCATTAATGGCTTCCATGTCAAAGGACTTATATACATGCATGAGGTACATATCTTCCATGTCCACATATTCTATAAGCCCCTTATCTTTGAGTTCAGTGATGGTAGGTAAAACATTGATTGCCTTTTCTGGTATCAATTGTTCTACTTCCTCAATTTGCTTTGGTATCATTGGTCCTCCTTCAGCAGATTTTAATTTGTAACCATTATATGAAGGTGGGTTATGACTAGCAGTGATTACTACACCAGCAGATGATCCGGTTTTGATGGTAGCTAATGAAACCATCGGAGTAGTAACAAAGTCAGTTGAAATCAATGATTTAATTCCAAAGTGGCCCATGACCTTTGCCGTACACTCAGAAAACATTCTACCTCCAAATCTGCAATCATAGCCGATGACTATTTTTCTGCTATTTTTGTTTAGAAGCCATTTGGCTGTTGCTTCTGCAACACGTTTTACATTTTCTATGGTATAGTCATCCGCAATAATTGCTCTCCAACCATCTGTTCCAAATTTGATTTCTGCCATAACCAGTTTTTAAATTATTGTAAAGATTCAAAAGTATTAAAGTCAAGCGTCTCTTGTAATAAAGTCCAAGTGAAATCTGACATATTTCTATTTTAGCTCTGAAGAAGCAAAATAGAAAGATTCTTTTCATTCCAAAAGATTTATCATGTGATATGAAAGATACCTACAGACATAAAGGATTGAGAAAGAATCTCGTAAATACCTTAAGCAGCAAAGGGATTCAAAATCAAAAGGTATTAGACGCTATTGCATCGATTCCAAGACACTTTTTTTTTGATAAGGAATTTGAAGATTGGGCTTATGAAGATAAAGCATTCCCAATAGGCTGTGATCAAACCATCTCACAGCCTTTTACAGTGGCATATCAAACACAGCTTTTAAATGTTGAAAAGCGGGACAAAGTGCTTGAAATCGGTACCGGTTCCGGTTATCAGGCTGCAATATTGGCGTATATGGGCGCAAGGGTTTTCTCTATCGAACGACAAAAAGTCTTATTTGATAGAACCAAAGCTTTTTTGGGTAAAAATGATTTTGGAAATATTCGGATGTTTTACAAAGATGGTTTTGAGGGACTGCCGGAATTCGCACCTTTTGACCACATTTTGCTAACTGCAGGTGCCACCAAATTTCCGGATACATTGGGATCTCAACTTAGGATTGGAGGGAACATGGTCATTCCAATCGGTAAACATATACAAACTATGTATCGATACACGCGTGTAAGCGAAGTTGACTTTGATGAAGAGATATTTGCTGAATTTCGATTTGTCCCAATGCTCCCGGGAGTAAATCCCTAGTTTACAGTTCTACCCCGGACTACTGAAGAACGTATTCCAATTTTATGTGCTTTTTTAACATTCACTAGAAGATGTGAAAAAGATGCACCAAGCTCAGTAATATACGTTTCACTATCATAGGTGATCTTCCCTTTTCGGTTCTTCCATTCTTGAGCCAGAAGAACATATTTACCACCAGATTTTGGATTTGGTCCAAACATTAAAAATTTTTGGTTTCCTGATTGCTCAAAACTGATTCCAAATCGATTTGATTTTGGCAAAAAAACGAGAACGCCTGGAGTCTTGGCAGGAATAATTACCTCTTGAACTTTTCTATCTCTCAAGTCTTTGATTTTACCGTCGACTATTTCACTTGCCCCCCTGGACTTTGACCTTCTCAAAACAACTTCTCTGGACAGATAAAACTGTATCGATTTAAGGTCGTCTTCATTCCAGGCATAGCGATCATACATATCCTGCGTAAAAGGATGCATTTTAGGACTACAGGATGTTATAATGACTACAAGAAAACAACTCAAAATAAGCTTAAAGGATATAGACATTTTGATTCTTTTTATGCCTTCACTCTAATTCCAAATTAAGGTCAATTTCGAAGGCACGCTGGGCTTCAATGTTGGTTTAACTAATAATTAACCAGATTGCATGTCACATTTTTACCAATGCACATATTAGCAGAAAATGTCATCTGGTACAATGTTGGAGACATTGTAGTCAAGAACGCACAAAAGCAAGACGTTATGAAAAAATATATGAAACCATTCACTACGCTATTCTTACTACTTTCTCTAATAATTTCATCGGTTAAAGCCGAAGTAGGATATTCCATTGAACTCAAAGCTCAAGGGCTGGAAATTGGTAATTTGTTAGAATGGGCCACTGATGCTGAAGTGAATACGTTGATGTTCGTAATTGAAAAATCTGAGAATGGTTTAGATTTTGAAAATGTAGGAGTCGTTAATGCAGAAGGAGGAAATGAAGAAAAAATTTATAGGTTCTTTGATACAGAGGCCAGTGGCGAGACTGTATTCTATAGATTGAAAGAAATTGATATCGACGATAACTTTAGTTTTTCTAGAACTGTAGTTGTAAAAAGGAATTCTCCTAACTACTTTAAAGTTACGGGCATGAGTAACACTGTAACTGATAAGGAGTTTTCCGTAACCTTAGAAACGGTAGTAGAAAAGGAATTAAACTATGCTCTTTTGGATATCAAAGGTGAGGAGTTGTTTACAGCATCAATACAATTAGATCCACTGGAAGAAAACAAAATTAAGCTCGACTTGGTGAATTTGGAAGAAGGAATCTACAAAGTTATTATGCAGTTGGACAAAGAAAGAGAATCCTTAATCATCTTGAAAACTAAAGGTGAGTTCGACAGAGACACTAATGTAGCAAGCAAGAAATAATTAAGATATTACTGATACTAATATTCATTTTTAGCCTGGGTCCCAAGATTCAGGCTTTTTTATATGGAATATAACTCAAATAAGAGAAGAGAATCTTTTGCTTTTGAAAAATGATGTCAACAGCTTGCTACAATCATTTTCCAACACGCCATATGACAACTTGGTTTGGGGATGAAGTATTGATTTGCCTACCGTCATGAATCCATTCTTTTCATCTACGGCTCCATATACAATCTTACCGATTTGTGCCCATTTAAGAGCACCTGCACACATTATACACGGTTCTAGCGTCACATAAAGTGTACATTGCTTTAGATACTTGGATTGGAGATAATTTGCCGCGGCAGTGATGGCTATAATTTCTGCATGAGCCGTCACATCATGCAATTGTTCGGTGCTGTTATGCGCTTTGGCAACAATGTACTCATTGCATACAACTATTGCTCCTACCGGCACTTCTCCAAGTTCGAATGCCTTCTTGGCTTCATCAAGCGCTTTGGTCATGAAATACTCTTCAGAGAATAACTCCATTGCTTATAGAAAAATATTGATTGCTAGTTGTGCAAATTAAGTAATTTTGCAAATGGAATTAATAAACTCATCCAACAAGAATCTTTTAGTACAAGGTCTTACCTTTGACGATGTACTTCTTATTCCGGCATATTCTGAAGTCGTTCCACGTGATGTTGATACATCAACCCAATTGACGCGAGAATTAAAATTAAATGTACCTATAGTTTCCGCAGCTATGGATACCGTATCTGAGAAGACTTTAGCCATAGCTATTGCTCGACAAGGTGGATTAGCATTTATTCATAAAAACATGCCCATCGAACATCAGTCTGATCAAGTCAGAAGTGTGAAAAGATCAGAAAGTGGCATGATCATCGATCCTGTCACTTTGACCAAGAATGCTACAATTGGTGATGCACAGGAATTAATGAAAAGATACAAGATAGGTGGAATCCCCATTATAGATAAAAATGACAAACTTATTGGAATTCTGACCAATAGAGATTTGAGATTTGAGACAGATCGAACTCAATTGGTTAGCAATTTAATGACTACCGAAAATTTGATTACTACTAATGAAGGCACTACTCTGGAAGCTGCCAAAACCATACTTCAAAAATATAAAGTTGAAAAATTACCTGTTGTCGATGATTATGGTAAACTAGTTGGTCTAATCACCTACAAGGATATTATGAAGGTTCAGGACTATCCTAATTCCAGTAAAGATAAGTATGGAAGGCTAATGGTTGGTGCTGCTGTTGGTGTCGGCGGCGACACCTATGAAAGAGTTGATGCACTTGTAAATGCTTATGTTGATGTCATATGTGTGGATACTGCTCACGGACATTCCAAAGGAGTACTGGATACCGTGAAACATATAAAAAAGACATATCCCAACCTTCAAGTAGTTGGGGGTAACGTGGCTACTGGAGCAGGTGCTGCTGCACTGGCAGAAGTAGGTGCGGATGCGGTGAAGGTTGGTGTAGGCCCGGGAAGCATTTGTACTACCAGAATAGTGGCTGGAGTAGGAGTTCCACAATTAACCGCAATATTCAATGCAAGCCAGGCCTTAAAAGGTACCGACATACCTGTTATCGCCGATGGTGGCATAAGATATACAGGTGATATTGCTAAAGCTCTTGTGGCTGGTGCAAATACTATAATGGCAGGTTCTCTTTTCGCCGGTGTCGAAGAGGCTCCAGGAGAAACAATTATATACCAGGGAAGGAAATTTAAAATTTATAGAGGCATGGGATCTATAAGTGCTATGCAACTTGGTTCAAAAGACAGATATTTCCAGGGGGAAGAAACTGATGCAAATAAACTTGTTCCGGAGGGAATCGAAGGAAGAGTTCCATACAAAGGAAATCTCGCTGAGGTGATGGTTCAGTATGTAGGAGGTTTAAAATCAGGTATGGGCTATTGCGGAGCAGCCGACATTGTTGCACTTCAAAATGCTAAGATGATCAAAATAACAAGTTCAGGAATTCTAGAAAGTCACCCTCACAATATCAATATAACAAAGGAAGCTCCCAATTATTCCGTACGTAGTAATTAATGAGCACATTATTACCCGAGTCTTTCTACTTATCAAAAGATGTTTTGCATATTGCTAAATCACTAATAGGCAAAGTTATCAATACCAATATTGAAGGCAAATTTACTTCAGGAATGATTGTAGAGACAGAGGCATACCGGGCACCTGATGATAAGGCATGTCACGCTTACAATAATCGTCTCACGAATCGAACAAAAGTGATGTTCGAAAAAGGAGGAATCGCTTATATCTACCTTTGTTATGGAATTCATCATTTATTCAATGTAGTTACAGCTGATGCCGGGTTGGCACATGCAATCCTAATCAGAGGAATTGAACCCCTAGACGGTATATCAACAATGTGTGACCGCAGAAGAAAAAGCAAAATTGATTATTCACTAACATCGGGACCAGGAACAGCTTCCCTGGCGTTAGGCATTACTTCTAAGCTATCGGGAATATCTATAACGAAAACAAATAGCCCTATATATCTTACCGATTATAAAACTTTCCACAAGGAACGCATATTTGCCTCACCGAGGGTTGGAATAGACTATGCTGAGGAATGTGCCAAGTGGCCGTGGAGATTCAGACTGAAAGAATCACCATGGACAAGTAAGCCAAACTAAATTTTTAGGAAATCTAATTTTAACTTTTTCGAAATGTATTATCAACTTGTGTTGACGTCATTTATATAGAATATTGGATGATATGAGATTTTTAGTTTTGACCATTTTGTTATTATTGCCTTCATTCCTAAGCCAAGGTCAACCCACCTCAGGTTATATTGCTGAAGATGATGTTTATGTTGACTATGTCAAATCAATAAAATTTCACATCGTAGGATTACCGCTTAGTATGCCCATAATTGATTTGAGTTCCTCTTCATTTCTAGAATTTTCATTTGATGATCTAAGTGATAATGTTAACGACTACTCATATACAATAATCCATTGTGACTCGGATTGGCAACCTTCTAATCTGAACGAAATGGAGTACATAGATGGGTTTACAGAAGCAGACATAGAAAATTATGAATTTGGATACAATACCTTTACACCTTTCACACATTACAATTTATATCTCCCTAATGAAGATTTGAGATTCACAAAATCAGGTAACTATGTTTTACTAGTATATGATGATGACACGGATGCACCTATCATAACAAGAAGATTTTGTGTTGTGGAACCTCAAATGTCGATCAATAGCATCATGACACCTACGTCAAATGTGTCAAAGTCCAGAACTCATCAAGAATTGGATTTCACTGTTATACACAGGGGCATCAATGTAAGAAATCCGCAATCTGAGATCAAAGCAACTGTGGTACAAAACGGGAATTGGCAAACAGCTAAAACAGGTTTGTCTCCACTTTTCACTCGTCCAGAGGAAATGAGATTCGACTATCAAGATAAAATAGTTTTCCCTGCTCTGAATGAATATAGAAACCTGGACTTGAGATCATTTCAATATAGAACTGAAAACGTACTTGAAATTCAGGATGAAGGAAGGTCTTATAACATCATTCTAAAACTGGATGGGAAACGCGAATTTGAGCCTTATTCTTTTATCAAGGACTTGAATGGTGGATTCGTCATAGAAAACAATCATTTTGATGACTTCGACTTGGAGAGTGATTATGGAAACATCGTATTCACCTTGGATTGTATCAGACCTTTCAGAAATGCTGAAGTCTATATCGTTGGTGGAATGACAGATTGGAAATTGCGCGAAGAAAATCGGATGACTTTCAACGAGACATATTATGCATATATGGGAGATATATTTCTGAAACAAGGATTCTATAATTATCTATATGCAGTAGTTGATAAAACAACGGGGCATATTGCCTATAAGAACACCGAGGGATCTTGGTTTAACACGGAAAACAATTATACCATCTTGGTTTACTATCGCCCATTTGGTGAAAGATATGATCGGTTGGTGGCCGTTTCCACTATCAACTCTTTTCAAAACTAATTTACATCTTCTTCATTTAGGAATTGGTCATTGGACTTGAAGAATCGGATAAGGATAATGATTTCAAATACCTTTAATCCCACATTCTTATGGATTAATATAAAAAGTTTATTCTTTCGTATTCCCTATTGATAATATTGTATTCTGTTGAAAATGAGCTAGTCTATTTTCTGTTTTAAACACACTTTAAACATGTCACGAAGATTATTAATACTTGCTTTTCTTCTTACATCTGCGTTGTCAATCCAAGCTCAATCGATTTGGAGTTTGGAGAAATGCATATCTCATGCACTGGATAACAGTATAGATGTAAAACTGGCAAAGCTCGGTTTGGAAAATGCGCAGCTCGTACATAAGCAATCTAAACTTGAAAGATTGCCATCTTTGAATATAAATACAGGTTATGGATGGAACTTTGGACGTCAAATTGATCCAGCAACCAATGATTTTTTTGATCAGCGATTCAACTTCACTTCTGGATCCGCCAGTTCATTTGTAACTCTATTTGCAGGAAGGGGTATTAGCAATACCATAAAAAGAAACAATGTAGACGAAGATATAGCCAATCTCGATTCAAAGGCAACCATCGAAAATCTTAAAATTTCAATAGTTGGTTTTTATGTATCCATTTTACTCGCTGAAGAGCAAGTAGAAAACAGTAAAACTCGTGTTAAGTCTATTCAAGATCAATTGGAAAATACTGACAAGTTAATCAAAGCAGGAAGCTTGCCAGTAAATGATAGATTGCAGGTTTTAGCAGACCTGGCCAATGAGGAACAGAATCTTATATCGGCTCAAAATAATGTCGACATTAATTATAATCTGCTAAAACAAGTTCTTTTTTTGGATCCTGATGTTGAAATAAGAATAGCAAAACCTTCTACTGTAATACCAATTGAAACTGCTCCAGACAAAATTTCATTTTCATCTTTATACAAATCGGCCATTAACACATTGCCAGAAATCCGAGCTAATGAACTTAGATTGAGATCCGCAGAATTAGACGTCGATATTGCTAAGGGTAATCTTTACCCGACTTTATCTTTATCCGGTTCTATAAATTCGAATTATTCTAGTTTGGGAAAGACATTCGAAAATACCAATCAAACGATTAGAATACCACAGAATGTCTTCATAGACGGTAATCCTGCCCTCTTAGAAACAGAGACTTTCAGCTTCATTGTAAAAGATAATCCCTTTTGGGATCAGTTCAATGAAAACATTGGTAGGGGGTTTAATTTAAACCTGAATATTCCAATTTTCAATGCGAGAAGATCGAAGGTAAATGTGGAAAGATTGCAAATGCAAATCGAAAATGTAAAACTTCAAAATGAACAGGCACTCAATACGGTTAAATCCAATGTTCAGCAAGCCTTAAGTGATGCGAGAGCAGCACAGAAACAATTAGATGCTTCACAGAAATCACTAGCAGCTCAATCTGCGAACTATGAAAATGTGGAAAAGCGATACCAACTTGGAGCAGTTAGCACATTCGAATATATAACAGCAAGAAATAATCTTGATGCGGCCAAAGTAAATGAAACCATATCCAAATTTGACTATATCTTCAAGGTCAAAATCCTTGATTTCTATATGGGTAAACGATTGACCATTAATTAAGAAAACAAAAAAACGGATGGCTATACCGACAAAAAAGAAAAAGAACAGAAGATTATTATGGATTCTTCTTGGATTAGTAGGGATATTGCTGGTGGCAGCGATATTTGTACGTAACAGTCGACCAAAAGGCGAAAAAGTCACAGTCATGGACGTTGAACTTCGCACGATTACCGAGACAGTAAGCGCGAGCGGGAAAGTATTTCCAGAAACAGAAGTCAACATTAGTTCCGATGTTTCTGGAGAAATTGTTGAGCTCTATGTTGAAGAGGGTGATTCTGTTTTGAAAGGAGAAATTTTATTGCGTGTGGACCCTGATAGTTATGAATCTGCAGTCGAGCGAGGAGAAGCCAGTGTCAATAATGCTAAGGCTCAGTTGGCCAATTCTGTGTCAGGAATAAAAAGAAGTGAAGCCGGGGTATATCAGGCCGAGGCCCAAGTCCAACAAATCGAAGCTCAGCTAGAGAATGCCCGCAATATCCATGAAAGGAACATTCAATTGCTTCAACAAGGTGTAATATCTCAGGCAGATTTTGATGCTTCACTTTCAACATTGAAATCCACAGAAGCCAATCTCACATCGTCTAAAGCAAATCTTAATTCTACCAAAGCAACTTTGGAGTCTTCAAAGGAGTCTTCAAATGCTTCAAGATTTAATGTTAAGAGCGCAGAAGCATCCCTAAAAGAGCTAAAAACCAGTCTAAGAAGAACAACCATTTATGCTCCAATGTCAGGAGTTGTCTCAAGTCTTTCCGTTGAACTCGGCGAACGCGTTGTTGGAACGATTCAGATGACAGGAACAGAAATAATGCGTATTGCAAACCTTGACCTAATGGAAGTTCAAGTTGATGTCAGTGAAAATGATGTCCTCCGTGTTTCTATTGAAGATGAAGTCGATATTGAAATCGATGCTTATCTTGATAAAAAGTTTTCTGGTAGAGTAAGTCAGATTGCAAATTCCGCAACGGGTTCAGGTACTGCAGCCGCTCTTAGTACGGATCAGGTTACCAATTTTATAGTCAAGATTTTAATTGATCGAGAGTCGTATAAGAATTTAGTAGTACCCGGAAAACCGTTCCCATTCAGGCCCGGCATGTCTGCCTCAGTTGATATAAAGACAAAAGTGGCAGCTGATGTTATCAGTGTTCCAATTCAGGCAGTTGCATCAAGAGTCCCTAAAAAGGAAAAATCTGATGATGAAGACAAGGATGCAGAGGTACAAACCGTTAGTGATACGAATGAAGATGAAGACAAGGAGGTGGTTTTCATAGTTGATGGGGACAAAGCCAAAATGGTCATAGTAACCACAGGTATTCAAGATGATGAATACATCGAAATCACCTCAGGCTTGAGCAAAGATGATCAAATCATATCAGGTCCCTATGCGGCAGTCGCAAGAAAACTTGAGGATGGAAAAATTATCCAAATTGTAGACGAAGATAAACTCTATAGTTCTGAAGACTAATGCAGTTATCATCTTTACCAAAAACCCTCAGCTTGGTAAGGTAAAAACAAGGTTGGCTGCCACTATGGGCGATATTCAGGCCTTAGATATCTATCGCGAGTTACTGTCTATCACCAATAAAATTGTTAGTAGCCTCGATGATTCTATCGAAAGATTGGTATTCTACAGTGATTCCATTGCCTATGAAGACTTATGGTCTGAGAATAGATTTGTAAAAAAGCTTCAGTATGGAAACGATCTTGGCCAAAGGATGGAACAAGCATTCCAAATAGCTCTGGAACACCATGATCATGTTATTATTATTGGATCAGACTGTCCATATATTACAAAAAATATCATTGAGACGTGTTTCTTTAGATTAGAAGATAATGACGTCGTTATTGGACCTACAAATGATGGAGGATACTACTTGTTAGGGATGAATAATCTGCACAAAAATCTATTTCGAGGAATCGAGTGGAGTACTGAATTTGTCTTTAAACAAACCAAATCAATACTGGCTGAACACGGGTTAAAATACTGGCAAGCACCAATGTTGAGCGATATAGACTTTGAGCAGGACTGGCTGACATATCTTCAAAAGAAAGAGTAATCTTATTCAGCCATTTTGTCGATATAGGCCCTCAAATCCTCCAGTTGTTGATCACTCATTTTTTCCTTAGTATATTGAGGCATATAGGCTTTTTTTCCAGGCCTTGGCTGTGTACCATATCTTGATACCCAATAGAATGAAAAGCGATTGTGGCGTTTTAGATGCTTGCGTAAATACTTAAAAGTGAAATTGCTATTGTCTAATTCCAAAAATGAATACCGTTGCCCTTGGTGACAATGTAAACACCCAAGTTCAAAAATCATTTTGCCATTATCCGGATTTCCTTTTAGATCATATCCCTTGCGTAAATCTGGAGGAGGAGTACCAAAAGTAGCAGGACTGTCTTTTCTATAACGCGACTCTATAAGAGCAATAGCCTCTTCTATGTTTTCTTTATCATTAATGGCTTTGCCTATTTCTCTCAACTCGTCTTCTGATAGATTAAGATCTTCAATCTTTAACTGTAAAGTCCATAGATAGGCAAGTATTGATTCTATTTCCCAAGGTCTTAATCTTCTACCTTGAGAACATTCAATGGCGCAAAGTTGGATTGATTCTCGAATGCTATTATGCGCTTTTGATGCCAGGTCTCCGTATTTCTTGATATAGTCCCCATTGTAAAAAGTTGTTCTATTTACTAATCCATACAAAGGTGATCCTTGTAAAAACGGCAAATTTTGGCGAACTGCATATTCCAATCGCACCTTTGGATCAATATTGTTGAGGTCATCTGATTCTTTAACAATGTTATGACAAGACGTGCAAACAAAATGGTTTCCTAATTTGGGATACCTTTTTCCTTTGCCATCTATAGAGATACCTTCCAGCGCCATTTTTCTTCCCGCATCAATTGATACATTGGATAGAGAGGTTCCGGCAAGGTTAGCCGTTTCCTTTTTTCCTAATTGTGCCAATACATCATGGACGTTGTCAGACCCGGATATCGAGACTGGTGGCTTGACCATAGCACTTATCAGAAACAACCCGAATAATGCTATTCCCCCTAGTATAATCAACCATTTATTCGCCTTAGCAAAGTATCTCATCTCTATAGATTGAAAAGTCTGGAAATTGTAAATCCTAATCTAAATTCGCCATCACTCCAATTTGACCTGGTATATGGAATGTAATCTGTTTCCATCATTCCTGTACTATTTGTAAAATTGACTTGAAAGATGTGACCACCTGTGTCTATTTCAAATCCAATACCCAGAGGTACGTGATAATCATTGTCGCTCGTTCTCAATTCAGAAAAGGGTATTGTTGTATCTATAATTAACCCTAGAACTTTGGATAGTTGAATTCTACATGCTGCGCCCAAAGCAAATAATCCATTTTCATCCTCAATATCAACAATGTTTCGATGGGTATAAGACGGAGAAACCTGAAGAGAAAAGCCATCACTAAATTTACTAGAAATCAACAATTGTCCATTGTAACTGAGTCGATGAGCAAATTGCTCAAAATTGTTAATCGCTCCTTGCGTGTCACTGGATTTCATAGTCGAAACCGTTCCCGTAAATGACAATGCCATAGAAATGGGCGTATTCGATTCAGAATTTTGTGACAACAATTTATACTTGCCCGTAAGATTGACCAATTGTTTCAGTGGACCTGATCCTTTTGTACGGAATAGTCCAACCATTAGATTATTCGTAAATCCATACTCCGCTCCAATCAGAACATCAGATGCATTCTCAAGTCCATAGAAAGTCGACCACCCTCCATTGTCTCCACCGATGTCACCGAATCTGTGCCCGATTCGAATATCCATATAACCTTTCTTCAAGGTTTCAGTAGATTGCGTATTAATAATTCTCGTGTCTTTAAAGGTACGAACAGCCTCCTGGGCTATACACAAGAAGGGTATTAACAAAAACAAGGATATTAAAAGTAATCGCATAGGGTTTTGGAATTTCATAATAGGATTTGACACACTAATTTTCCGCATAACCATTTTCCATCCAACATCTGAGTAATTCCAGTTCTCCGGATGATAAATCCTTAGGTCCTGGTGAATTATCTGGTGGCATGCCCAGAACAGGGTCATCTTTTATATTGAAAATTCGATCCTCAAATAATCCATTGGTCAATGTTCTTGATATTCCTCCATAAGTAGAATAATTGCCAGGGGCAGATGAACCGCTTACATGACAACCGCTATATGCACAAGACAAATCAATGATGGCTTTCACATCCGCATCATATGTTGGGGTAATATTGTTGCAGTTGGTAATTGGTTCAACCAACTTATCATTTGTGCAGGATAAATTGCTTATAATCAGTATTGCAACAATAGGGAATAGAAACTTTAATTGCATTCTCGGTAATTTGAGATGTTCTGATAAACGATTTTTTAGGCCAGGGGTTCTATTTTTGTATATAAATAATCAACTACTATCTATCCATAACGAAATAAACTTAGCGTAAATGTATCCAGCTGAATTAGTAGCTCCAATGAGCAAAGAATTAACCGAGAATGGTTTTACGGGATTAAAGACTTCTAATGAAGTCAAAGATGTAATAGAAAATATGAATGGAACAGCCTTATTGGTAATCAACTCTGTGTGCGGATGTGCTGCGGCCAACGCTCGCCCGGGAGCCAGAATTGCAATAATGAATGACAAAAAGCCGGACACTCTATATACTGTATTTGCAGGTGTAGATAAAGAAGCCACAGATATGGCAAGAGAATTTCTACTCCCATATCCTCCTTCATCACCAGCCATTGCCTTATTCAAAGATGGAAAATTAGTTCATTTTCTCGAAAGACATCATATCGAAGGAAGATCTGCCGGGTTGATTGCGGAAAATCTAAAGGAAGCATTCAATCACTTTTGCTAACCTTTATTATATAATAGTATTCTAATTGGATACCAGGGTATCTTTCAATAGTTTTTGTTGAATATTAAGTGAATTGACTATAGAGTGGACCGATATGGTCGCTCCAGAAATTCCGTCGATCTCTTTGCCAACACGCAGCTGACCGGCTTTATAACCGATGAATTGCTTGAGCCAACTTTTCGCGGTTATCTCATATCCGTATTGAGAAGTATACTCCAATACTTTAACTCCTTTGATATGCCCTGACTTGTCATATAGTACTGAAAAGTAAAATTGCTCGTGTTCAGTTTCAGGGTCGATGTCACCAGGATTGATACACCCTCCAAGTTTACACCCATTTGCCAAAGTGACAATTCCATAACCTAAATGCTCATTATCGCTCCCATAGATACTGAAGACCTCTGAATTTATCATTAGGTCTTGTTCTATAGGCTGTGTTTCAAATTTTGCAACTTGAAAAGATTTGTTGATTTGTTTAATTATCTTCTTATGAAGATAATCTGGAAAATAAAACTGCATCAATCCGTTGTGATTCTGTTGGATCAAAAACGTGAATAAGAAACTATAGAAAACAATTCCCTTCATATTTATCTAAACCAAACTCCTACACCTAAATTCAATTGATTGGTTCCTGAATTCTGGCCTTTATTTTTTAAAAATTGATAGTCTGCTTTGAATGCAACTCCGTTACTCAATACCCAATCGATACCAATCGTTGTCGTTGTCAGGTGATATGCTTTATTTGCTTGAAGTTCTCCTTCAGTGGATGCATGGGTATTCAAATGTTCATATCGCACAAAAGGGAATAATTGAGAATTGGCATTTACTGCTCTCAATAGGTCATAAGCTGCTTCAAAATAATAACCAGAAATCCTACTTCCCATATCTGCCGAGGTGAAGGAATTATATTCAAGCGTATTTCCAAGACGAGCTGAATTGAATTGTCCTCTAAGTTTCAATCCTTTATAAGTATATCTCACATCCAGACCTAGCATGGTAGTTTGAATTCTGGAACTATCCGCTCGATTTACCTCCAAAGGATTAGATTGATCCATTCCGTCATAAAGAGATGTTTGAGAATTACCAGTATATAATGATAACCCTAAGTTGAGTCCTCTTATTCCATAATATGAGATCTTACCTGTAAAATTCGGAGAAGTCATTATTGCTTCTGCACCTTTTTGTCTACCGCCTCTAAGTCCGGAAGATCCTTTAAGCTTTCCTTGTCCATCATAGGAAGCGAATCCATTGACTAGATAAAATTGATAACTCAACGAAGCATCGATGATATTTCCCTGCAAACCAAGCCCTATTTCCCTCCAGGTTGAAGGAACGATATATTTATCCAGTGTGGGCCTTTCTACGCCTAAAAATGTGGTTGGTTCATGAAACTCGTTGACTATACCCATTGGAATCAACAAAAGCCCTGCCCTGAAATTCATCCATGGTTTGATCCTGTAATTGACGAAGGCTTGTTCTACAAAGACCTCCTTGACATGCTCAAATTCAATCTCAGTTATAAAAGAAAGATTAGGATCAAAATTATAACCGAATAGCATGACCAACCTATGAACATCAACTGTTCCGTTTTGTCTAAGATCACCATTTAATGGTTGATTGAAATGAATGCCAGCATAACCTCCAATATTTAACTTTCCAGATTTATTTAGCAATTGAGTTGCCGTATTACCAAGACTATCTGGATTCTGACTATATGATATATTGATTGAAAACGATATAAAGAATAAAAGAAGGAATCTACGACCAATATATTCCACTTCAAGCAGGTTTTTCAGGTTAATCAATTGAGCAACAAATGTAAATAACTACTTAGACCAAATCCAAATAAGGAGGGCGCTATTTGTATTTAGTCCAAATAATTTTGTTTTGTCCGTATTATATGATTTCTATTCAGGAACGATTTCAAATGTAGCGCTGATCTTAACGAATGCTTTATTCAATCATGCCCTTGTCAACTGCTACACCGAAGGAAGTTAATTACACATTTGATGTATGTAATTGAAGAAGATAGGTAGTAAAATTTAAAGGTTTTTTGTTTGATAGGCATAAAAAACCCTCGGCACTTGCCGAGGGATAAAAACAAAAAACAAACACTATGAACAAACACTATTTCTTGTACAGATGCGCATAGGTATTTAGCGAGGAAGTAGGAGAGGTGTACCGACTTGATGTTTAGTAATAATTGAACTTGATTTTGGAAAAATCCCCTCGACACGTGTCGAGGGGAGTAAAACAAAAAACAAAAACTATGAACAAACACTCACCCTGTTCAAAATTCTTCTGTCTCTTCGTGGGGGAAAAGTATCTTTATTCAATAATGATTTGTAGGTATTAGCTAGTCTTGACAAGGCTATCAAGAATGGAAGGTGGTGTTTGAAAGCCTTTGTGTTTTGCTCATCTAATCAACAAAAACCAAGCCACCGGAGCATCAAGTTTTAAAGAAAAGTCAAAGAAAAAAACATATTTTTTTAGCTAATGCGTAATTCGCACAAGGTCTTCGAAATATGTCTGAATCCGCTTTAGATATATAATGTTCATCTATTTCTTACCAACATAACTTTGAGACGATAAGAAAGCCAATACATTACCGGAACTACTACCAAAGTCAGAATCGTGGCGAACACGAGTCCGTAGATCACCGTCCACGCCATGGTTTGCCAAAATTGTGCAACATCTCCACCTATGTAAATATTCGGATCGAAATCACTGATCAGTGTCTTGAAATTGAAATTGAATGCCGTAGCCATCGGTAGTAATCCAAGAACTGTGGTCACGGCAGTTAAGATCACCGGCCGCAGTCGTGTTGCACCTCCTTTGATGATGGCTTCCTTGATATGCTCTTTTGACATTTTCATCATATTCGGAATTCCAAGAGATATTCTTTTTCGTCGCATCATAAGATTGATATAATCCACCATGACTATCGCATTATTTACAACAATACCTGCCAAGGAAATAATACCTATTCCGGACATAACAATTTCTATATCGCGACCAGAAGCAACATAACCCAAAAGTACACCGATCGTACTAAAGAGAACGGATAAAATAATGATGAATGGAGATATGACTGAGTTAAACTGGGCAACAAGAATGATAAATATCACAAAGATTGCCACCATAAATGCTGATGTAAGATATTCCATATTCTCCTTTTGTTCGAGCTGCTCGCCTCCAAAAGAATAGGTATATCCATCCGGCATATCATATTTGGATAGACTTCCCATTACGTTGGACACTACTTCATTGGCATTATAATTCTGAAGTACATTTGAGGACAACGATATGATTCGTTTTTGATCCTTACGCTTGATTTGAGAATATGTACTGGAATACTTAAAACTTGCAGCCGTAGATAAAGGAACACTGCTAATTTTACCAGTTGCAGGAGATCGAAACACAGCCTTTTGATTTAGTAAATAGTCAATATCATTGCGATATTTCTTATCCATTCTTACCTGGATTGGATATTCATCCTCCCCTACTTTATACTGGGAAAGCTCTTTACCAAAAAGAGCCGTTCTGATGGCATCTGAAATCATGTAAGTTGAAAGCTCATATTTTCGCGCTGCTTCACGATCGATATCTATTAATAGTTCTGGTTTGCTTATGGATACATCTGCCTTTAGCTCTTCAATGCCTGGAATCTTTTGTTCCTCCAGATATCTTTTCATATCATCAGCAAGTAAGGCGAGTTCATTTATTTCATCACCTGTAATCTCAATAAATATGGGTTTTCCAGTTGGGGGTCCTGAAGCATTCTTGTCCACTGTAATTTCCGCACCTGGAATTGAAGTGATAGAATTTCTTACAACACTGAGTACTTCTGTGGTATTGATACCTCCTCGTTCTTCAAAAGGTAGAAATGAAATCGTAATCCTCGATTTATGTGGGGAGGATCCAAATTCCGGGTCACTGTTCGGATCTCCCGTGTTTTCACCAATTTGTGTTAGCACAGCTTCAACCCCATGTCTATAAGGTTCAAGTGACGCTTCAATTTCTGTTTCTAAAGAGGTCACCAGATGATTAGTGGCTTCAATATCCATCCCAATTGGTAATTCAATGAAGACATTGATATATGTAGGATCCGTATCCGGAAATAGTTTCTGTTTTGGCGGATTAGAAGCAAGAAGCATAGCTGAGAGTATCAGAATAACAAATGTCCCGGTGAATACTAATACCGGATTCCACCCTTTCAAAGCGACTGCAATAATACGGTTATACCCCCTTTCCATAGCTGGTACTATCTTTTGCTGAAAGAAAAGGGTAGCCTTTCTTAATATGAAAAAATTAACCAAAGTGATTGCGATAGTAATGACTAGAATATTTCGTAACCATAGAATGCCACCAAAATGAGAAGCAATAGCAATCAACATCATCATAGCAACACCCAGCAATATATTTTGACGTCTGCGCCTTTTCTCAGATTCTATTTCCACTCCGGTCTCTACTTTCATATATACCGCAGTGATCACAGGATTGATAACCAGGGCCACGAATAATGAAGAAGTAAGGACGACAACAAGTGTAATCGGCAAATAACGCATAAAGCTTCCCATAATACCCGGCCAAAAAACCAATGGTATAAAAGCTGCAAGTGTTGTTGCCGTGGAAGCAATAATCGGCATGGCTACCTCCCCTACCCCATATTTAGAAGCTTCGATAGCAGAATACCCTTCCGCCCTATATCTGTAAATATTTTCAACCACCACAATGCCATTATCGACCAGTAGCCCCAAAGCCAGTATGAGACCGAAAAGTATCATGATATTAAGTGTGTAGCCAACAAGGCTCAATATTAAAATGCCCATTAACATTGAAAGCGGAATTGCCAGTCCGACAAATGAAGCATTGCGAATACCTAAAAAGAAAAGCAGTACAAGAATGACAAGTATGACACCAGAAATAATGCTGTTCTCTAATGTCGCTACAGAAGCTCGTGTCATGACCGAACCGTCATTGAAAGTGGTCACTTTAAGATCATCCGGCAAATCTGAAGCTTTCATCCTCGAGATTACCTCCTTTACCGCATCGGAAGCAGCTAAAAGATTGGCTCCATCTCTTTTTATGATATCAAGTGAGATTACCGGTTTCTGATCTGCTCTTGCAATACTTGTTTTGTCAGCATAAGTGAATTCAACTAAGGCTACATCCCGGAGATAGATGGGCTTTTGGTTTTCACTTTTGATAATAACATTTTGGATATCCTTTATCGATTTAAACTCTCCGAGAATTCTGACTGTTCTTCTGAAATCGTTATTGAGTAGTTCGCCTCCTGACATGGTGATATTCTCGGCGCTTATAGCATTTTCAATATCACCAAAGCTCAATCCAAAAGCCTGCATTTTAGCGAAATCAACATTGATCTGAACCTCCTTATCCAGATCACCTTTGATCTGAACCTCAGATATTTCTCTAACCCGATTCTCTATTTCATCTGAGATATCCTCGGCATATTCTTTGAGTTGATCAATCGAATAGTCGCCCGCAACATTAATAACCATTATCGGAAATTCAGAAACATCTACATCCAAGATTTCAGGATCTTGTGTCAAATCTGTAGGTAATTCTTGCATCGCCCGATCCACCGCATCTTTTACCGACCTTTTGGCTGATTCTATTACAACATCTGATTCGAATTCAGCGATGATTAATGAATAATCTTGTAAAGAAGATGACTTAACACTTTTAAGACCAGAGATTGAAGCAATCTCTTTTTCCAGGGGTCTAGAAATCAGATTTTCTATATCCCGAGGTGAATTACCAAAATAGACGGTATTCACGAATATCTGAGGAAAAGACACCTCCGGATATTGCTCTTTCGGCATTGTATTATAGCTCCTTAGACCAAAAAGGATGATCATAAAGGCAAGTATGAAAATACTTGTTCGATTGTCTACTGCGAACGAGGACAACCCAAAAGTTCTATGATGTTTCAGAGCTGGGTCTTTCATCCGTCGATATTTTCATTCATGATCTCTACTTCCTGTTGATCATTTACCATTCTTGATCCGTCAATTATGAGTTCATCACCATCTGCAAGACCTTCGGTTATTACCAATTCATTTTCTACACTTTCACCGATTTGGATATACCTTTTTTGAGCAATCATTTTTCCGCTTGAATCCTGGTCCACCACGAAAACATAGTTGGAACCATTGATCTCCTGTTGTACCAATTCACTTGAAATTGCTATGACATCCTTTGCCTCATAATCTGGTAAGTATGCAATGACCATCAGATTCGGCTTTATTCTTCCACCCTCATTTGAAATAGCAGCTTCAACATTAAATGTTCTATTTCCCGGATCTATCATTCTTCCGATATCTGTGATTCTTACATCTTTTTCATATTCCAAAGTTGGAATTTCAATATGTATCTTGTTTCCTTTCTTCACAGCCTTTAAGTACTTCTCAGGTACATCGATAGACACTTTTACTTTGCTGGTATTTAGTATTTGAACAATTGGTGCACCTGGCGAAGCCATCTCGCCAGATTTAAGAAAGGATTGATCGACCACACCTGAAATTGGCGCATAAATGTTTGCTTTGGTTAGGTTAAATCCAAGGGTTTCCAAAGACTTTTCAAGACGCTCCTTATCGTTTTTTGATTGTAAATACTGTATCTCCGATCCTATGTTTTGTTTCCAAAGTCGTTCCTGTCTGGTAAACACTTCTACAGCCAATTCCAATGACTTTTCAACCTCTTCAACTTGTTTTCGCATAGATTGCATATCTACTATGGCGATTCGGGATCCGCGTCGTACATAGTCACCTTCCTTCACATAAACACGAGTGATCCGACCTCCGATCTCCGAAGAAGCCATGACAATGTCATCGGCTGCGATTGAACCTTGAATTTCAACAAATCGCTTTATATCTTGTGGTAGAATGCGGCTTGTAGTAATCTTCTTTAGTTCCTGAACTTTGGGTTCACTTTCAGAAATATCCTCTTCCAGTCTGAGAATCAATTCTTCCAATGATTTCATTTCTTGTTTCTTCTCCGCCAGCAATTGCTTCTTTTCAGGTAATCCAGGAGGATATTCGGTATTTAATGATTTACGATCCGAACAAGACCAGAATGAAATGAATATTATATAAGCTATGATTGGTTTCATTGTAATAATTGAAATTTTAGGGTAGTCAATAATTGGTATCTATATGCCAAGCGCTGTATTCAAATCCAATCTTGCTTTTAGTAAATCATATTTGGCTAAAAGATGATTTTGCTGTGCTTGATATAGGCTTTGCTCAGCCTGATTGATTTCAATACTACTCCCTACACCTTCGCGATATTTGATTTGAGTTGTTCTATAAATTCTTTCTGCCAAAACAAGATTCTTGTTTCTTTCTGCAAGATTATTTAAAGCTGTATTCACTTCATTTTGAGCATTGGTGATTTCCAGATTGATACCATCGATAAGTTGCTGTTGTTGGATCTTCTGGATTTCCAAATCCAACTTGGCTCTTTCCAAGTCTGCCTTTTTGCCTAAACCGGAAAATATTGGAACATTTATGCTGATCCCGGCGGCTGAGGTTGGATTCCAAATTGCCGAACGTAAATTGTCCCCCTGACCAATTTCCTGTAAATTGACAAATGCCCGAACACTTGGCAGAAATGCCGTTTTCTTGGATTGCACATTTAATTCTGCAAGTGAAACTCCCAATTCCGAAACGCGATATTCTGACCGGCCCAGATGCAATTGATCGGTGTGAACACGTAAATTAGCATATCGCTCAAGTAAGTTTTCCAGATTGTCCGAAAACTCTATTTCAGTATTTGCTTGTAAGCCCATTTGATACTTCAAAACCAGTTTGGTTTGAACCTGTCGCTGTTCCAGATTGGTCATTTCGGCTTTCAGATTTGAAAGAGACAATTCCAAACGGTCTACATCCAATTTTTCCACAAAACCTCCCTTGTATAGAGCTGATGTTTCCCGGTAAAGATTCTGAAGATTATCTATATTCTTACTCAGTATTTGGATATTCTCCTGAATAATCAAATTTGGCAAATAGGCATCAACAATATTGTTAGTTACATTGGTCTGGATTTGTTCAAATTCCTTTTCTGTAAACTCTTTAAATTTCCTTGACGCTCGGAGAGCAACGAGGTAGTTGGCATCAAAAAGAAGGGTATTTAGATCCAAGGCACCTAACATATTGTTCTTTGTCCCAAATTGTAGCTCGGCAAATTCGCCTTCCATAGCATCATCGTCGATAAATTGAGCCGGAACCAATGATACTGGCAAATACAGATTTCGGGTATAATTGAAATTCGCCTCGAGGGTGGGCAATCCGATGGCTCGATTCTGGTAAATTTGTTGCTGCGCATCCAATATTTTGAGTTGTCCCCTGCGGATCTCTGTATGATTTTCTAACCCATAAGCTATAGCTTCTTCCAAAGTAAATGAACGACTCTGAGAATTGATATCTCCTATGAATAGAAGCAATACTAGTAAGATCATGTATGCTCTCATTAGTCTTCGATTTTTTTAAACCTTTGAATTCCGGTAGGGTTCATCATGCCCAACATGTGGTGCGTGATAAACTGTTCGTAGAGTTCAGCTCTCGGAAATTCTTCAATTGGAAAAAGCTCATTATCAATAAGTACTGAAATTCTAGCTACATAAAGTCTTGCAATGATCCTGGCATCCATGTCCAGTCTATAGTGTCCTTCATTCTGTCCCCTCAAAACATTCTCAAAAGCAAATTCATGGATGAATCCATTGTTAAATTCTTGAATAAGGTTCCAGATATCCGGATAATATTTTTGCACTTCATAAATCAGAGACGGCTTGTGTTTCCGTAAAATGCTAATTATGAATTTTGAATTAGTGACCATTTCCTCCACAGCGTCATTAGTTTCGGCCCTTGCACGATTGATAAAAGATTTCTGTTCATCAAGATGATGCATTAGCGCTGCCCTAAGTAGCTCCTGTTTGCTATCTACAGAATTGTAGAGTGTTTTTTTAGATATTCCCAAAGCACTGGATATATCATCCATACTCACGCTTTTGACACCATATTTCATGAAAAAGTCCACCGCTTTTGCTATGATCTTTTGCTCCAAGGAAGTTGCCATAATTGTAAAGAACGATGGAAACTTTACAAGTATCAATAGTTTCCGACATTTATAATTTAATTATCGACCAGAGGCTGAAAATTTAGATCGATGAATTTGACCGTCAATTTGTTTATATCTTTCAGACATGCAGAAAGAGTTCATCTCGAATCTAGTATTATTGGTTTTGGCTAATCTTTTAATCAAGCCTTTTTACATTTTTGGAATCGATAGAACTGTACAAAATCTAGTAGGCCCTGAGGACTATGGTTTATACTTTGCTCTTTTCAATTTTGCTTTAATATTTCAAATTGTAACTGACCTGGGTCTCCAGAATTATAACAACAGAAGTGTCAGTCAGTATCCGGATATAAGACATGACCAATTTCCATCAATTCTTGTTGTCAAAACAATATTTGCAATAGTATTTCTTGGGATAATTTGGATTGCAGCAAGGATTCTCAAATATGAGGGTGTAGCCCTAGATTTGCTCTTTTGGATTGGTGTCAACACAGTTCTCGTTTCGATGATTCTTTATTTGAGAACTAATATTTCCGGTTTGGGCCGGTATCGTTTGGATAGCTTATTCTCTATTCTGGATAAAGTTTTAATGATCTTAATTATCGGTGGATGGCTTTTGACCAAAGAAGATTTTAGAATACAGCACTTTGTAATTGGTCAGACCCTTGCGCTCATGATCTCTGCAATAATCGTTGGTAGTGTAGTATTTATATTATCCAGGCCTCTTATATGGAGAAAACAAATTTCTTTTCATCTTGGAATAATTAGAGAAAGTCTGCCTTATGCTCTGGTCGTACTTTTTATGACCATCTATACAAGAATTGATGGTGTAATGCTTGAACGAATTCTAGAAGATGGTTCTTATCAGGCTGGAGTATATGCATCAGGTTATCGATTTTTCGATGCTGCGAATATGTTTGGATTCCTGATAGCAGGTCTTTTACTTCCTATGTTTTCTAAATTGTTGGCCCGAAAACAGAATATATTTCCTCTATACCACTTGAGTATGAGATGTGTGTGGTTGTTAGTTGTGTTTATAGCTTCTATGTGTTACGTGTTTAAGAGTGAATTAGTCCATCTCTTATACGTCAATGCCACGGAATACTGGGGTGAAGTATTAGGAATATTAATGGTCAGTTTTGTCTTTGTATCAATTGGATATATCCTGGGTTCGCTTTTAACTGCTCAGGGTAGCATATACAAATTGAATTGGATTTTCCTGATTGCCATCATTTTGAATGTGGGGTTGAATCTCTTGTTGATCCATCAATTCAAAGCTTATGGAGCAGCTCTTGCAACCCTCTTTACACAGGGTTTTGTTGTTCTTGCCCAATTATTCTATGTTAATCGCACTTTAGATTTTTCCCTGTACACATATCCTGTTAAAGAAATGATTTTTAGTGGACTGACAATTGTGTTACTTATAGTCACCCTGCGACATATAACCCAGACATGGGCAGGAATAATTAGTGGTTCTTTTATTATCGGAATCATGATCCTTGCCTATTTATACCTTCAGATCAAATCCAGTCTAACGAAAGATCTGATCAATTTGACTAATGAATAGCTCATAGACCCAATTAGAAATTCTACATTTATTCAATGGAAAACAGAGAAGATCTTCTAGGTGTGTTGCAAGTTTTATATCGTTGGCGTAAGCCTATCCTCTTCACAACAATGGCCGCAGCTCTGCTTAGCATCGTCATTGCTTTGATTCTACCCAAGTATTATCAATCGGCAACAACCTTTTATGCTGCCAGTCCGGACTTGAATAAACCGGACATTGTATTTGGAGATATCAACACAAACTTTGATTACTATGGTTCTGATGCAGATATAGATAGGATTTTGACAATAGCCCAATCAAATGAATTAGTCGATTATATGGTAGATTCATTCAGGCTTTATGAAGCATATGACATAGATCCTGACAATTCTAAAGCACCTCATTATGTAGAGCTCAATTTTCAAAAATTGTACAATGTAATTCGAACTCCATTTGACGCCATCTTACTTGAAATCGAAGATAAAGATCCCGCCCTGTCCGCTCGAATGGTGGAAGCTGCTCGAGGCAAAATAAACGAAATTGCAACAGGCCTGATTCGATC